>CAMVLN010000030.1 GCA_947168325.1 uncultured Elusimicrobia bacterium
CACAGCAATTGATGGATTAAAAAAAACTAATAATAATTTTGAAATAAGTAATAAACTTACAGAGTTTTATTTTAAGAACAAAAAATATTTAAATGCAGAAAATTTGTCAATTCAATCTATAAAATTGTATCCTATAAATCATTTTGCTTATTTTATATTAGGCAATATATCTGCTATAAGAATTGATTATAAAAAAGCTTTATTCTTTTATACTATGGCAATTTTTTTATCTACAAATAGTGGAGAATATTACTTTAAAAGGGCAGTTGCTTGGTATATGTTAAAAAATTATAATCAAGCAAAAAAAAATGTAGAAAAAGCAGAAAAATATAATTTTATTGTTGATGATGAATTTAAAAAAAATTTAGAAACATTAAAGAGAGTTATTCATAAATGAAAAAATTGGTATTATTTATTTTGTTTTGTTTTATTTTCTATGCTTATGGTTTAAATAAAAGTTATGCTCAAGAGTTAACTTTTGTTCAAAAAATAGAAAGAACATATAATAATTTTTTACGAAACAAAGAAGTTTTAAAAAATATGACTTATATAAAATCAGGTTGGTTTTTATTTAAAAAATGGTTTAATAATTTACCGGGAATAAGGCATTATAATAATTCTATTTATTCAAGTAAGAATTATAAAAAAGTAATGAATGATATGGGAAAAGAGTATAAACCACATTTGCATAAAGATAGTGACGATACAAAATTTCTTATAAAAGGAAAACATAAATGGGACAATTTATAATTTTTTATGATATTAAAATAAAGCTTTTATTGAAATTTTTATAAAAATAGAATATTAATATTTCTAACAACAATCATAAAAAACTAGTATTAGACAACAATGAAAAAAATTTTTTTAGTAATTACTGTTTTGTTAATATATATATATACTTTTGCAGAAACAGTTGCAACTAGTAGTGATACTATATCAGATAATATATCATATAAAAATGATAATAACATACAAATGGAAACTTCTACTGAAACTACAAATTATAATCAAATAGAACAATCTACAAAAACTATTACACAGATACAAAAAACTACAGATACTATAAACACTTCTACTAAAACAATAGATATCACAAAACCGTTAAAATATAAAGAAGCAAAATTAAACAATATAGAAGTATCATCAAATACAGTTATTCCAGATGAAAATGAATTAGGAACTTATTTTTCTTCTGGTGCAATTGTAGAACAAGCAAAACCAGAAACTAGTTATGAGTTAAATATTCCTACAATCACAGCACAAGGAGTTGCTGGAGACAAAGTTTTGAATAAATTGAACATAAATAAATCTACAGACACATCTACTTTTAATGAAATACAAAACTCTACAACTTCTACAAAAAAAAAGGATGTATCAGAAGTCTCGTTGTCTAACAAAATATTAAACAAACTTCCGTTTAATTCTAAATTGCAATTGTCAGGCAGAAAACTTATTGGTGTAAAATATTCTGGAACAATATACGATAATGAGGAATCAGGAAAAAGAACAAACTCTACAGATTTTTCTATGGAACAAGAGTTGCAAATGAAAATAAAAGGTTCTGTAGGAGAAAGATTAGAAGTAAATGTAGATTTTGATGATACCCAAGATGATAAAAAAGATATTTATATTGTATATAAAGGACGAGGAAACGAATTTATAAAAGAAGCAGCTTTTGGTGATATACAAGTAGAACTTCCTAGTACAGAATTTTCAGGATATACAAAGGAATTATTCGGTGCAAAAGTTGATACCCAATATAAAGGATTAAAAACCAATGCTTTCTTTTCTAAAACAAAAGGTTATTCTGAAACAAAACAATTTAAAAGTGGAAGCAAAATGGAAAAGAAAATTATTGCTGATACTGCATATATAAAATATAAATATTTTTCTATTATTAAAGATACTACAAAAACTATAAAAAATGATACAGTAAAAGTGTATCTTGATAAAATAAAAACTACTATTAGCGATTATGTTGTAATATCAACAAATACAGTTTTAAAATATATGAAAGAAAATTCTAAATCTAGCGAATATAGAGGAAATTTTATAAAACTTACTGCAGGAACAGATTTTATAGTAGATTATACTAAAGGAGTAATTACATTTAAAAATACTTTATCTAGCGAATATGTAGTTGCTATTGATTATCAATATAGCGATGGTACTTGGTTGTCAGATGAAACTAACAAAAATCCACAAATAATAAAAGATACAAATAACACCGATGCTTTATCTACCGAACTTCATACCTTTTATAGTTTAGGCAATTATCAGATTACGAAGTTTAATGGGAGAGATAATTTTATATTGGAAGTTAGAGATTTAAATGATACTATTGCTCAAGAAATAGACAATTCTGGAGGAATACCTGCTACAAAACCTGTTCCGAAATTTCCTAATATTGATGGTTATGAAGCAAATATTATAGTTGATTATGAAAATGGGATATTTAATTTACAAATGCTTAATACGGGAAGAGTAGTACCAGATGATTATCCTTTACACAATACACTATATACATCAAACATTCACAAATATAATTTTGTTGCCCAGTATCAATATAAAATAAAAATATTCAATTTAAGAACAGATATTGTTCCTATGTCTGAAAAAGTTGTTGTTGGTGGAAAAACATTGAAGATAAATGAAGATTATATGTTAGATTATGATGTAGGTATATTAACAATTTTAAAAGATGAGTATCTTACAGATGATACCACAATAGATGTTTCTTATGATTATTCTCCGTTAGGAGGAAGTTCTGCCGGTTCTACACTTGTGGGTGTAAGATCTCAATACGATTTTACAAACAATATATCTTTAGGTGGAAGTTTTATTTATGAATTTTCTGCCGAAGATAAAAAATTACCTGATGTATATTCTACTCCATCAAGTACACTTGTTGGAGAAGTTGATGCAAAAGTAAAAGACATAAAAATTACAGATAAACTAAAAGTATCTGCATCTGCAGAATATGCCATGAGTAAATATGTTCAAAATACTACAGGTAAAGCAATAATAGAATCTATGGAAAGTGCAAAACAAGAAGATAGCTTTTCTTTGATAGATGATAACTGGTTTTATGCATCTGCATGTGAATATAATGGTAGTAACAGATATGACAAAAAATATAATGTTGATGCAATAATTTGGAAAAATTATGATATTGAAAAAAAAGAAATAGACCCAAAACTTGAATTTGTTTCAGGGGAAAAACAACAAGTTATGGATATAAATTATGATTTTAGTATATGTGATTATGCTGCCATTGCACAAAAAGTATCTGTTTCTGGTTATAATTTTTCTAATAAACTTTATATTGAGATTTGGGTAAGAGCAAATTTAAACCAAATAAATATGATAGTTGATTTAGCTTCAGCAATAAATGAAGATTCTGATCAAAATGATAAGCTAGATACTGAAGATAAAAATGGAGATGGAATTATTAGTCCATGGGAAGATATTGGTAGAGATTTTAAAAATCTTACACCTGCTTATGGTGTAGCAAAAATAGGTGCAAATAATGGTAAGCTAGATACTGAAGATTTGAATGGTAATAATATTTTAGATAAATATGAAACAAATCTATCAAGATTTGAAATTAATGACTTTAACATTAGTACACACCCTAATTGGAGAAGAACAAAAACATCTACAGGGTGGAATATAATACAAATACCTTTGGATATCACCTCTGATACAGACAAAGAAAAATGGAAAAATATAAGAATAGCAAGATTGACGATAAATGGCACAGATAAAGGTAAAATAACAATTGGTAAAATTTCTGTTGTAGGAAATAAATGGACGAAAGAAAAAAATAATAATTTAAGTGAATGTGAAATTTATTCTATAGGAAGAGATAATCCTAGATACATATCTTTATTAACAAATTCATACTATAGAGATTTATATGATATAGATAGTGATACTATAAAAGATGAACAATCTTTAGCTATTTCATATAATTCAAATACAACTAATGATGAATTTTTTGCCAGAACCACTTATAGCTCTGGCTTTGATATATCAATTTATGAAAAATTTAAATTCTTTTTATATGTATCAAGCACTACAGCTACAAGTCCTAATGAAAGTACTTTTATTATGAGAATTGGTGGCAATGAAACAAATTATTATGAATATGCTATTACCATAACAGAAAATATGAAAGGAAAATGGAATTTAATAGAAATTAAACAACCTGGATATGGAGCAACAGCAGTATGGGAGATAAATGATCCTAAAATTAATAAAGTCGGTGAACCAAGCTTACAAAAAATAGCTTTTATTGAAGCTGGTGTAATAACCAAAGGAGCCGACTCTGGAGAAATTTGGGTTAATGAAATACATGTTAGCGATGCTAAAAGTAAAGATGGTAATGCATGGAAAGCAGATTTTAATATTAATTGGGCAGGAACTAATAGAATAGGAGAAATAGATATTGATGTTCATAGAAAAAGTATAGATAAAAATTTTGAAACTTTTGCACCTGGAACATACAATAGAGATTATGTAGAAGATAGGGCTAATCTTAAATTTAAAGGTATTGATGTAAACAAAATAAAAGTTTTACCTATAACAGCTTCACTTACAAAAACAAAAACTACCACTCCATTGGCACTACAAAACTCATCTGATCAAGTTTCAGTGCTAGATGAAGGAAAAGTAGTGTCATATACAGAGCAAGTTTCAACAGTTTTATCTGCAGGGACAAGTTTACCTAAATTTACAATAGAATATGATAGGTTTATTAAAGATACTCAAAATTTAAAAAGATTGGAAGATAAAGAAACAGTTTTTATTAATATGGTATATCTAAACCCTATAGACATTAAAGTTTTACCAACGAGTATTGTTGGGGATTATAAAATAAGTAATTCTTTTTATAAAGTTTATCCTAAAGAACATATTCAAGATACAAATGCTTTTTTAGATTTAGGAACTATGCAAAAATATACGGAAATTAACGATTTTTTAACTTTAGAAAAAACTGAAACTTATAGTATAAAAACTCCATTTTCTTTTTTTGACAAACTAATTTTCTCTCCAGCTTATGTTATTACAAAGGTGAATGAAAAGAACAAAGAATATTTTAAGGACGAAGAAATATTTTATGATAAATCTTTAAATCAAGATGTAGGTGCAAGTTTAAATTTCCAAATAACAAAATGGTTTCAACCAAACATTATATATAGTTTAAAAAATGTTGAAACTTATGATTTAACATATAGTAGTACTTCTATTGTAAATATTTATCCGGGCCAAAAAAAGTCAATAGATAGAGTAGGAACAACAGAATTTACATGGAACTTGCAAGCAAAAGATATTTCAAATAGCAAATATTTAAAGAGTTTAACTTTCACAACTTCATATAGAATGCAAGATTCAGATTCTTATACGAATGTAGAAAAAGATTTTTCTTCCATAGGTTTTTCTGTTGATAAATTATGGATAAGAGGTAACGAACTAAAAGAAATACTGCCAGTTTATTCCACAAATTCTTATACAGTTAAAACAATATTAAATAGAGATGATAGAAGAGTAATAGGAAGATATAATCCATTTGAAGCTTTTGATTTAAAAGGAAAATTTTTACCTATAAAAACTATGAGTTTAAGTTTTACTTTTACTGACGGACAAGAACTGTCGTACAATACAGGTACTACAAGAGATTCATATACAAGAATTTGGCCAGATATCCTTATTAGTATGAGCAGATTTGAAAAACTTTTTGGTAATAGCTGGATGAGCGATACTCAATTAAACTTAAAATATAATAGCAAAACTACAATGATTAAAGGAGTATCTTATAATGATAGTCTTATGTATGGAGGGGACTATAAACTAAAAATTTTAAAAAAATATGACTTATTGTTATCTGCAGATATTACAACTTCCAAAGAAATTGATAAGGAAAAAAATAAACTTATTCAAGAAGGTAACATTACAAATTGGGCTATACAAACAGCAACGAATATAAAGCAATGGAGATTTAGTTTAAGGTACGATAACATACAAACTTGGACAAAAAATTCTGAAGGTAATTTTGCAACACAAACATTCTCAAATGCACTTAAAGCACAGGCAAAAACAGATTTATTATTTCCTACAGGAATAAAAATACCTTTTATTGGTAATATTCCTTTAAAAAACAGATTGATATTTGATTCTTCAGCTTTTTATAACACACAAAGTTCGGTAATAAATATAGAAGCTGATAATTATCAAAATTTTGGACTTATTTTTTCAGCAGACTATGAAATTTCTAAAAATTTTAGATGTACTGTAGGAACAAATTTATCTAGATATTTATATACTTATGTTCCTGAACAAAATTATTCTGTTATAGAGCTTATTAGCAAATTAACAATACAATTTTAGAATATATAAATTTTGTGTTACACCAATATCAATAACAAACAATTAATTCATTATTTTAAATTTGTTGAAGGCAAGAATTATCATTTTGTTTAATATCATCAATATTTACGGCAGAAGATATTTTATAGTTGCCAATTTCTTCTCTAACCAAATTTATTAAAACTGTGTCAGTATTTATTTTTTTCCCGATATCTTCAGCTAATGTTCTTATATATGTGCCACTTGAACATTTTATTCTTATAGAAAAAGTATCTTTTTTAAAATCTAAAAAATCTATATTGTAAATTGTTATTTCTCTTGGTTTACGTTCTATTGTTATACCTTTTCTTGCAAGTTCGTATAATTTTTTGCCATTAACTTTTAAAGCTGAATACATAGGAGGAATTTGACTAATTTTTCCAACAAAACTATTTAAAGCTTTTTTTATGTCAATTTTTTTTATGTGAGAATAATCTGACTGAGAAATTATTTTACCATCAAGATCGCCACTATCAGTTTTTATACCTAACTTAATTGTTGCAAGATAAACTTTATCCTGTTTCATAAATTTTTCTTGTAATTTTGTATATTTACCTACAAGAACTAACATAAGACCACTAGCTAAAGGGTCAAGTGTTCCACAATGCCCAACTTTCTTAACATTTAATTTTTTTTTGATTATATAAACTAGCTTAAAAGATGTTATACCTACAGGTTTATTTACTAATATAAGTCCATAAAAATCGTTGTACTTGTATTGCACTTACAATTTACCTTTAAAAGCTAAAATTATTTTTTTAGTAGCAGTATCTATATCTACATTTATCGTACATCCTGCAGCATTTTTATGTCCACCACCATTAAAAAGTTTTACTATATCTAATAAATTAAATTGTTCTGTTGAACGAAAACTCAACTTTGTTGTGTTGTTATCAACTTCTTTCAGCAAGCATCCAACAACGGCTTTTGGTACAGAAGTACAGTAATTTATTATTCCATCAGTATCTGTATCCGTAGCTTTTGCTTTGCTAAATATATCTTTTGTTAATTTAATATATACAAATTTTTCGTTATATGCTGTTTCTATATTTGATAGTGCTAAACCATATAACCTTATTTTTGATAGTTCCATTGTAGAATATATTTGTTTACATAATTTGCTAGAATTTGCCCCGCATTTTAATAGTTCTGCTGCAACTAAATGTGAATTTGAATTTGTATTTAATTGTTGAAATCTTCCTGTATCAGTAACAAGTCCTATATACAAATTTTCAGCTTCTTCAACATTAGGAACTATTTTTAAATTTATAAATATATCATATATAAGTTCTGATACAGATGATGAATTTGGAACTATATAATTTACATCTCCAAAATTTGTGTGTGCTAAATGGTGATCTATATTTATAATTTTTTTTGCTTGTGTTGGCAAGATAATATTGCCCATTCTTTTAAAATTTATACATTCCAGAATTATTGCACAATCAAAATTTTCAAAAACTTTATTTGTGTGAATAATATTTTCTACTCCTTGTATAAACATCATATCTTTTGCAATAGCATCAATAGAACAATGAGTAACTTTTTTACCTAATCTTTTAAGTAAAGATGCTAGTGCTAAACCTGAACCTATTGCATCTCCATCCGGTTGAGTATGTCCGGCAATAAAAAAAGTTTTTGACTCTTTTATTATTACTGATATAGCATCAAGAATTTCTTGTTTGGAACTATTTTCTAATGATAAATTATTTCGTCGTAATATCTTTTTCATGTTTTATCTTATCAAGTATTTCAAAAACTTTTTTGGCTCTTTCTCCGGAATCATCATATTTGAAATCTATAGTTGGAGTTCTTCTTAACTCCATACTTTGAGCAAGAGCAAATCTTATTTGTTTTGTTTTTTCTTCTAAAACTTTCTTTGTGCTTTCTTTATCGGATTCTGTTCCAATTACAGAATAAAATATTCTACAAGTTTGCAAATCATCTGTTAATCTAACACTTGTCACTGTAACTAAACCTTTATTTAGTTCTTTAATATCTCTAAAAATTTTAGCCATATTTTCTTGTATAAGTTCAGCAACTCTAGTAGCTCTTTTATATGCTTTCATTTTTATCCTCTACTCTTTAATTTTATTATCAAATTGATTTAAAGCTTACATCTAAAAATAAAAAACAGCAATCTCTGTAATAGTTAATAAAAAAACCCCAATTCTTCCTTGCAGCAAACTCTATTCTATTCAATCTTTCACATATTCTTTATTCTCAAAAATATTAAATTTTCAATTTTCCAATCACTAAAAATTCATTAGTTGTTATTTTTGTAAATATTATATATTTTCTAATTACTAATTAGTTTTCAGCTACTAATTTTCTTACAGTTTTTTCTACTGTAAAAAATTCCATTACATCAGAGACTTTTATATCTGAAAAATTTTCTAATGATATACCACATTCATATCCTTTCTCAACTTCTTTCACATCTTCTTTAAACCTTTTTATTGCAGAAGAATTACCTTCAAAAATCTCTTAAAAGTCTCATTTTAACATTCCTTTGAGCTTTTCCTTCTGTAACCGTACATCCCGCAACCGTTCCTACAGAAGATAACTTAAATACTTGTTTAACAATAGCTTTACCTGTAATTTTTTCTTGTGTATCAGGATCAAGTAATCCTTCCATAGCCGCTTTAATATCAGCTATAAGATCATAAATAATTCTATATACATTTATATTAACACCTTCTGTTTCAGCTAATTTCTCTACGGATGCATCCGGTCTGATATTAAAACCCACAATAAGTGCATCAGAAGCTGCAGCTAAAACAACATCAGACTCTGTAATTGAACCTGCACCTTTATGTATTATTTCCAAATTAATTTCTGAATTAGACATTCTCTCTAAAGCATCGCACAATGCACCTAAAGAACCTTGAACATCTGTTTTTAAAATAATTTTCAAATGTTTTGCTGTTCCAGAATTTAAATCTAACAAGGAAACATGTTGTTTTTTTGGTCTTAATAAATCTGCCTTTACTTTTTCTTTTCTAGAATTGGCAATTTCTCTTACTTGAGCTTCATGCTCTAAAACTATAAACTTATCTCCAGCTTGTGGAGGTTCATTCTTTAAACCTAAAATTTCAACAGGCATACTTGGAATTGCTTTATCAAATCTATTTCCATATTCATCAATCATAGCTCTAACTTTGCCATAAGTGGTTCCTACAACTAAATTATCTCCCACATGAAGAGTTCCACTTTGAACCAAAACTGTAGCAACAGCACCTCTTTTAGAATCTAATTTTGCTTCTATTACTATTCCTTCAGCATGTTTATTCGGATTAGCTTTTAATTCCATCATTTCAGCTTTAAGTTGAACCAATTCTAACAAAGAATCTATATTTATTTTTTGTTTTGCTGATATATTTACCATTATGGTATCTCCACCCCATTCTTCAGGTAATAATCCGTAATTGCTAATTTCTTGTCTTATTTTTTCAGGATTTGCCGTAGGTAAATCTATTTTATTAATCGCAACAATTATTGGAACATTTGCAGCTTTTGCATGATTGATAGCCTCAATTGTTTGAGGCATAACACCATCAGCTGCAGAAACAACTAATATAACAATATCTGTTACTTGTGCTCCCCTAGATCTCATAGCTGTAAAAGCTTCATGACCAGGTGTATCTAAAAATGTTATTTCACCAGTAGAAGTCTTTACTCTATAAGCACCGATATGTTGAGTAATACCTCCAGCTTCTTTAGCTATAACATTACTATTTCTTATTGCATCAAGTAGTGAAGTTTTACCATGATCAACATGTCCCATAATTGTAACAATAGGTGATCTTGGTTTAAGGTTCACTATATCATCAACAGAATTTTCTTTCTCAATATTTTCCTCTTCATACAATGATGATAGCTGAGCCTCAAAACCAAATTCGTTTGCAATCAATATTGCAGTATCAGTATCAAGTCGTTGATTAATTGTAGCAAGTGTCCCCATAGACATTAATTTTCTTAAAATATCACCAACTTTTAAATTCATTTTTTCAGCTAAATCTTTAACAGTGATAAGTTCGTTTATACTAATTGTTGGCAAAATTGGCTTTTTATTTTTTTCTTCCTCTTCTTTCCTTTTCCTATCCTCTTCAATTTTTTTTCTTCTCTCTTCTTCTTTTCTTTTCATAACCTCTGTTGCTTTCTTATTAGCTTCTTCTTCAACTTTTCTTTTGTTTTCTTCAATTTCAATTTTTTTTTGTTTTTCTATATGTTCATCTACAAGGGGCTCTCTTTCAATTTTTTTTAAATTAGTTATTTTTTTAATGGAACGAACTTTTTTAGGAGTAGTTTTATCTGTTTTTGTAGAATGTTTGGTTGTTATTTTATCTGTATTAGTAGAAATATTTTTTTTATTCTTTATCTTATAAGTTTTAGATACTTTTTTATTAACTTTATTGTCACCAATAACAGCTTTCTTTTTTTTATCAGTTGTTTTTGTTCTTATAGTACCATTACTTGTATTAACTTTTTTTTCTTTATTTACTTCTGTTCCTTTTTTTGTTGTTTTTTTTGCTATAGTTGGCATATATCTCTACTCCTTCCTCTAAAATCTTCTATAATAAGCAATTATTCTTTATTTAATGCTTTGTTTGCAGCTTCTACAATTTTTTTAGCAGTTTTTTCTCCTATTCCAGGAAGAGTTGTTAAATCTTCAATTTTTAAAGTTGCTAATTTTTCTATATTTGTTAAACCTGCTTGAACCAATAATTGTATAACCTTATCACTAAGTCCTTTTAACCGTCCTAAAGCAGATGTCTTATCTACAATTTTCTGTACAGTTTCTTGCCTTTTTTGTTCTTCAGATTTTACATCTATATGCCATCCTGTAAGTTTTGCTGCAAGTCTTACATTATGACCTAATTTTCCAATAGCTAAAGACAACATATCGTTTGTTACTGTAACTTCTGCTTTTTTTTCTTCATCCGAAATTACTGTAACAGTTAAAACTTTTGCAGGAGAAAGAGCTGATGTTATATATTTTATAGGATCATTAGAAAAAGGAATCAAATCTATTCTTTCTCCACTTAATTCATCAATAATAGGCTTTATTCTTGCTCCTTTTACACCAACACAAGCTCCCACTGGATCAACTTTTAAATTGTGCGAAATAACTGCTATTTTTGTCCTTAATCCTGGTTCTCTAACAACATTTACTATATCCACAACTTTTTCATAAATTTCAGGAACTTCTAGTTCAAATAACACTTTTACTAATTCTGGACTTGTCCTAGATAAAACAATATTTGGCCCTTTTGTATTTTTTTCAGCTTTTATAATTAAAGCTCTTATGTGTTGCCCAACAGAAAAAGTTTCTTTATCTACCTGTTCTGATACAGGAAGTATAGCTTCTGTTTTTCCTAAATCAACTATAATATTCTTGTTAGCTATTTTATATATAGAGCCATTTACAATTTCTCCAATTTTGCCTTTCATTTCTTCGTATAAAGAATCTCTCTCCGACTCTCTAATTTTTTGAATAATAACCTGTTTAGCTGTTTGTGCAGCTATTCTTGAAAAGTTATCTGTATCTAATGGAATTTTTATATCTTCATTAAGTTTTACTGTTGAAGAATATTTTTTTGCTTCATTAAGATTTATCTCTAACAAATTATTTTTAACATTTTCAACAATTTTCTTTACAACCCATGCCTTTTTTTCTCCAGTTTTTACATCAACAGTTGCTTCAACATTAACATTCTTACCTACATGTTTTTTATATGCAGATACAAGTGCATTTTCTATAGCATGAATAATTTCTTCCTTAGATATATTTTTTTCTTTTTGTATTGTTTCTAAGGCTTTTATAAGTTCACTAGCCATACTTCCTCCATTAATTTTATGAATCAATCTGTGCTTTTATTATATTTGAAATTTCTATCTCTACAATTCCACTAGTTACATCTTCAACAACTATTTTATTATTTCCTACAGAAACGAGTTTACCTTTAAAATTTTTTTGATTGTTTATTGCCACAGCAATTTTTACTTTTACACAAAACCCTATAAATTGAAGAAAATCTTTTTCTTTTTTTAATATTCTATCTATTCCCGGTGATGATATCTCTAGAATATAATGTTCTTTTATTGGGTTTTTTTTATCTAATTCATTACCAAAAAGATGACTCATTTTAGTGCATAAATCAAGATTAACACCTTTGTCAGTATCAATATAAATTCTTAAAACATTATCACCATTTTCTCTTACATATTCTACATCTACTATTTCCACAAATTCTTTTTCTGCAATTGGTAAAATAATACTTTCTATTCGTTTTTGTATGTTCATAGTCTTTTGCTTCCTATAAAAATTAAAGGCGACCTTGATGGTCACCTCACAGTACAGATTATTATACTAAATTACATATATTTTTTGCAAGATAATGTAGAAGTTCTATACATATTGGACAATAGGTTAAGCATCAGCAAAAGCTATTTATTTTTTCTACATTTTTATTCTTTTTTCTAGCTTTTTTCCATTTTTTTTATTCTTTTGATAAATAGTTATTGCTGATTCTTAACAGCGGTTATATATAAAGGAGAATAGTCCAATGCAGATGGAAGTAGGTGGTATTGGAAAGGGAGTAAAAAAGTATTAAAAATAGCATAACAAGTATTAAGCGAAACGAAAGGAATAAAAGATAAATTGTTTTTTAGAT
>CAMVLN010000031.1 GCA_947168325.1 uncultured Elusimicrobia bacterium
CTGTTAATGTCGTTTTCCCATGATCTACATGCCCTATCGTCCCTACATTTACATGCGGCTTAGATCTATCAAATTTTTCTTTTGCCATTTTATTTTTCCCCCAATTTTATTAGTACTGCCCTTACATAAGAACAAGCCGAGGATGGGAATTGAACCCACGACCACCTCCTTACCAAGGAGGTGCTCTACCACTGAGCCACCTCGGCAAACTCAGATAGAAAAAAGCGGGAGACGGGAATCGAACCCGCATAGCCAGCTTGGAAGGCTGGAGCACTACCACTGTGCTACTCCCGCACAGCAAATGGGGGCGGATGGATTTGAACCACCGAAGGACAAAGTCCGGCAGATTTACAGTCTGCTGCACTAGACCGCTATGCGACACCCCCATCAAAAAAGAGAACTTTTAAAATCTGTTCATACAACCAATATCTTCTGATTTTATATAAAAATTAAACAAAAGTCAATAATTTGTAATCGCTCATGACATATTGAACTTTTAAGCAAAGTCAATTTATAAAATTTTTATTAATAACTTCTATTGGCATTATATATTTAACCATTTATGAACCTTTGTAAAATTATACCAATGTAAATATTGATCTCATTAATATCCTTAATATCTTCTATATGATTAAAAAGTCTATAACTCAAATGTATACTGGCTATTTGTAATTCTTTTATTTCCTTACTTTTATATTTGTTTTTCTCATTTTTATTTATTTTTATCTCCGTTATTCTTTCTGTTTTTCCATCATATATAATTGTTTCTTGCTTGTTATTTTTTCTTCTTCCTTTAACTTCATTATGTATTATCATAATATTAATATTTACAAAAATATAATAAATAATTTAAAAAATAACTTTGTATCTATTTTTTATATAACCAGTAAACAACTCTTGCAACATAAAAAAAACTCGAATCAAATAAATTCAAGTTTTTTATTTCTAAAATATGCTGAGGGGCAGAATCGAACTGCCGACACAAGGTTTTTCAGACCTTTGCTCTACCGACTGAGCTACCTCAGCATATCATTTATTTTTTAAACAAATACCTTTATATTATAAAAATACAACTCTGACAACAAGAGCTCCTGTAATATATCTATCTATAATATTTCAGGTTCTTCTTTTTCTTCTTCAATTTTAATAGGATTTTCTTCCTGTTTTTTAAAAATTTTAGAATACCTATTTTTGCCTTTTTCTACAATCTCTGATACTCTTGTTTTTCCTTCTTCAACAAATTTCTTTCCTTTTTCCCTAAATTCCATCCCTTTCTCCCCAGCATCTTCAACAAAATCTTCCGTTATTCTTTTTAGATGGGCTCTTGTCTCTTTACCAGTTTTAGGAGCATAAAGTAAAGCAACTGCTGCACCCACAATCGCTCCGAACAAAAAAGCAACCAAGCTAGAATCTCTGTTATCCACAACACCCTCCTATTTCCTCTTTCTTAAAACAAAAGATGTTACTAATGGTAAAACAGTTGTTGCAACCTTTACCCAAGTCTTAGGGAAAAAACCAGCAAACTCTAAACATCTACCAGAAATTTTATGAATAGAATCCAATTCGCAATTAACCTTGTTTAAAGTTTCTTCTAATCTTTTTGCGACATGAGTAACTTGACTCATAGCAATAACAAAATACACTACTGAAATTATCGCAACCACAGTTAATAACACTACACAAACTAGTAATATACTATTCATACTTCTTTATTCTACATTTTTTTATTTTTTTTTGCAATACATGTTTTATATAAAAAAAAAATAAATAAAAAGTATAGTAAAAACTGACAAGTTATTCCCATAAAACCAAATATATAATCAAAAACAAAACTTCAAAACACTATAATTTTTATAAAAAGTAAAGACTTATTTATCTATTTGTAAAACAGCAACGAAAGCCTCTGGTGGCAATTCCACTTTTCCAAACTGTCTCATCTTCTTTTTACCTTCTTTTTGCTTTTCAAGAAGTTTTCTCTTTCTAGTAATATCTCCACCATAACATTTTGCAAGAACATCTTTTCTCATAGCAGATATTGTTTCTCTTGCTATAATTTTATTATTTACTCTTGCTTGAATTGGTATTTCAAACATATGTCTTGGAATAATACCTCTTAACTTTTCTGTCAAAAAGTGGGCAGCAGTTTGTGCTTTATCTTTATGAACTATAACAGAAAAAGCATCTACAACTTCACCATTAACTAGTACTTCAAGTTTAACTAAATTGCCAAGTTGTGGTGCAATATGTTCGTAATCAAACGATGCATAACCTTTAGAAACAGACTTTAATGCATCATAAAAACCTACAATAATTTCTGCAAGTGGTACTTCATATTTTAAAATAGCAATTTTCATATTAACATACTTCATATCAATTTGTTTGCCCCTTTTCTTTTGGCATAAATCCATTAAGCCACCAAGATATTCTGTAGGAGAAACTATCGTTGCTAAAACATAAGGTTCCCAAATTTCTTGTATTTCTGCATTATTAGGAAACTTTGCAGGATTATCTATTGTTATCATTTGATTTTTTGTTTTAATTTTATAAATAACATTTGGTGCAGTAACCAATAGGTTAAGTCCAAACTCCCTTTCTAATCTTTCTCTAATTATTTCTAAATGCAAATGTCCTAAAAAACCGCACCTGTAACCAAACCCTAAAGCCACAGATGTTTCGGGTATATATGTTAAAGAAGAATCAGATAGTTGTAATTTTTCAAGTGCAATTTTTAAACTATCATAATCAGATGTGCTATAAGGATAAAGACCTGCAACAACAAACGGAGTTACTTCTTTATATCCAGCATGTGTTGTTGGCCTTGAACTTTCTGTAATTGTATCACCAATTTTAACATCTAGTATAGTTTTAATACCTGCTACAACAAAACCAACTTCACCAGCCGAAAGACCTTCTTTAGACTCAATCATCTTAATTTTCATATATCCAACTTCAAGAACTTCATATTGTGCCCCTGAAGCCATAAATGTTACTTTCATACCTTTTTTGATTGCTCCATCAAATACTCTTATTATAATAATAACACCTTTATAAGAATCATAAAAAGAATCAAATATAATTGCAGATAGCGGTTCTTCTCTATCACCTTTAGGTGCAGGAATATTTGCTATGACAGAATCTATGATTTCATTTATTCCTATACCTTCTTTTGCACTTGCAAGAATAGGTTGATCTAAAACTTCCAAAGCATCCGTCATTTGTTCATAAGCAGAATCTATATCTGCTGTAGGCAAATCTATTTTGTTTATTACAGGAATAATTTTTAAATTAGCATTTTTTGCAAGCATTGTGTTTGCAAGTGTTTGTGCTTCTACACCTTGTGAAGCATCTATTACAAGTAATGCTCCCTCACATGCTTCTAATGCTCTTGAAACTTCATAAGTAAAATCTACATGACCTGGAGTATCTACAAGATTTAAAATATATTCTTTGCCGTCTTTATCTTTATACTGCATTCTTACAGCTTTAGCTTTTATTGTAATACCTCTTTCTCTTTCAAGTTCCATACCATCAAGAATTTGATCTTTCATTTCCCTTTTAGATATGGTACCAGTATATTCCAATAGTCTATCTGCTAAAGTGCTTTTACCATGATCAATGTGAGCTATAATACAAAAATTTCTTATATTCTTCAAAAAATACTCCCTAATTCTAGTCTATCACTTATATTTTATAAAATTGTGTTTTCTTTAAAAACAAGTTTTAAATTAAAAAATCATAAGATATAATCTTTAAGTTAGTAGATTATACAAAATAATTTTAAAACATGTGCATAATAAATTTATTTTAAAATATTAAATTTAATAACTATATTTTAAATATTGCAAAAAACAGACAGCCAAACAACAACAGCAAAGACATTGCTTTGTCATGCTTATTAAAACAACTTTACATATGTATTATGAATTTGTAAAAGCTAAAACATATATTTGTCTTACAATTTGATAGAAACTTTTAGTTTTTATATAATCACTGTTCGTATATTATATGTTAACATATATTATTGGAGGAAAAGAAAATGGCTGAAATAATTATAACTGAAACAAATTTTGAACAAGAAGTTATAAAATCTGATATTCCTGTTTTAGTGGATTTTTGGGCTACATGGTGTGGTCCTTGTAAAATGTTATTGCCAATAGTAGAAGAATTAGCACAAGAATTTGAAGGTAGAATAAAAGTTGGCAAAGTAAATACAGATGAAAATATGTCTTTATCATCAAAATTTCAAATTACATCAATTCCATGTCTTATAATTTTTAAGAATGGAAAACCAGTAAACAAGTTAGTAGGTTTTAGACCAAAAACAGCTATTATACAGGAGTTAAACAATGTTCTATAAAAAAATAATTTCATTATTATTGTTCGTTGTAGCTTGTGTATCTTTATCTTGTGCAGAATTATCTTACGATTTTACTTTACAAGATTTAGAAGGGAGAGCTGTATCCCTGTCAGATTATAAAGGAAAGGTTGTTTTTTTAGATTTTTGGGCTACATGGTGTCCTCCATGTAGAATGTCTATACCTTATGTAGAAAAATTAGCAAAGAAGTATAAAGATAACAAAAATGTTGTAGTATTAGGTATCAATTTACAGGAAGATGTTGAAACCATATTAGACTTTTTGAAGAAACAAAAAATAAGTTATCCTATTTTATTGAGTGACAAGAAAGTTATTTCAAATTATAAAATTCGTTCAATTCCAGCCTTTTTCATAATAGATAAAAATGGAAATATTTTCAACCAATATCTTGGATTTGCTCCGGGTGTAGATGAAAATTGGCAAAAAGATATAGAAAAATTATTAGATTAAGGGAAATAAAAAATGATTTATGATGTTATAATAATTGGCGGTGGTCCTTCAGGAATGACTTCTGCAATATATTCTTCACGAGCAAGACTTAAAACTTTACTTATAGAAAAGGCAGGTTGTGGTGGGCAAATAGCAATTACGGACAATATTGAAAATTATCCTGGATTTGAGCAAGGTATAAATGGTTTTGAACTTGCAACAAAGATGCAAACTCAAGCAACAAATTTTGGAACAGAATTTATATATGGTGAAGCAGTATCTTTTCAATTAAACGATAAAATAAAGAAAGTTATTCTTTTAGATAATAAAGAATATCTTGCAAAAACAATTATTATATCTAGCGGTGCAAGTTTTAAAAAGCTAGGTATAAAAGGAGAACAAGAATTTATAGGCAAAGGGGTGTCTTATTGTGCTACTTGTGATGGCCCATTTTTTAGAAATAAAGAAATAGTAGTTATTGGCGGTGGAGATTCTGCTTTACAAGAAGCATTATACTTAACAAAATTTGCAGTAAAAGTAAATTTAATTCATAGAAGAAATGAATTTAGAGCGGCAAAAATTCTTCAAGAAAAAGTTTTTAAAGAACAAAAAATAAATGTAATATTTGATAGTGTAGTAGAAGAAATATCAGGCAAAGATGTGTTGGAACAAGTAACACTAAAAAATATTAAAACAAATACTATATCACAATTGTCAGTTAATGGAGTGTTTATTTTTGTAGGATGGACTCCAAATACAAATTTTCTTAATAATCAACTAAAATTAAATAAACAAGGTTATATCATTACCGATGATAAAATGAACACTTCTATAGAAGGAGTGTTTGCTTGTGGTGATGTTAGAGAAAAGACATTAAGACAGGTTGTCACAGCTGCAGGTGATGGAGCCATAGCAGCAAATTCAGCCCAACACTATTTAGAAAAATAAAATAATGAATATTAAAAAAAAAGCACTCTTGGTCCTTATAGGTTGCATTTTAGCCTTTTTTATATGTGAGTGTTTTTTGTATTTATTTAATTTTGAAGTATTTCCCTCAATAAACAAAAATAATGATTTTGATTTCAATAAATTTATAAAATGGGCATATATTGATATACATAACCCTTTTTTTAAAATAAAAAAAAATTACTTTTATATTCAAAGAGAAGATATATGGATTCCAAGAAATAACATTAAAAGATATTCTATTATTAAAGAAAAAAATAAAAAAAGAGTTTTTATACTGGGAGAATCTGTAGCAAGAATATATCCGGAAGAAATATTGAAACAAGAACTATCAAAATATTTTGATAGTGTTGAAGTTATCAATACAGGTATGGGTGCTTATGATTCTTATAGAATAGAAAAAATTAGTAAAGAAATGTCAAAGCTAAATCCTGATTATGTCGTTGTGTGCATTGGTAATAACGATGGTACTTACGATAGTTGGGGTGAATCTGTTCAAATAGATCCGGTAGATATAAATTATTTACCGTATAAATATCCGATATTAAATAAATTTAAAGTAGTGGGTTTATTATCAAATTTATTTTATCATGAAATAAAATTAACAAAAGATAATGTTAACTTAAATTTTCAAAAGAATGTAATAAAAATAGTTGAGAATTTAAAAGATACAAATGTTATTTTTTGTGATTTACCAAATAATGAATATTTTGAAAAAATAGATATTATTGAAAATATTAAACAAACAGTTTCTAAAGAATTATATTATAAAAAAATATGGAAAAATTCTTTTCAATATTCTTATTTTCTTAAAAGAATAGATTTTCTTAAACAAATAAGTAAAATATATAAAAATGTGTATATAACAAATTTAACCGACATTATAAAAAACTATACAGATAATAAATTAGGTTTTAATGTTTTTTATGATGATTGTCATTTTTCAAAAGCAACATACTTATTATTGTCTAAACTTATAACAAATATTATTGTAAAAAAAGAAAAAAACTTAGAATTAAGTTTAGATTTGCAAAAAAATGAATATAACATTTTGTTAATAGATGATATTGCTAGACATATTAAAAATATACCTATAGAAAAACCATATCATTACTATCGCTTTTATAACAAACTTGATATATTATATAAAAACAGAAAACAAAAATTTTATGAAAATTATCATATTGCATATGATGAATTTATAAAAGACAGAATATATATCAATTATAAGAGAGTAATATGTTATGCAGATGTTTTACAAAATAATAAAAAAATAATGGAAGCAAAAGAAATCTTGAATAAATTAATAATATTAAGCCCTAACAACTTTGAAGCTTATTTAATTTTAGGATATATAGCATATAAGAATAATAACTTTAAAAAAGCTGACAAGTATTTTTATAAAGTAAAAGAAATCAACAAAAATAGTGATATTGATGTTAAACTTCTCAAAATGTTAAGTCAAGAAAATTAAATTTTGTTTTTTATATCTAAACTTTTATATAATTACTCTCGTATATTATTTCTAAAAGGTTCTTACAATGGATAAACTTTTATACATCATAGATGCAAGTGCATATATTCATCGAGCATATCATGCAATAAAACCACTTACCACATCAAAAGGTATTCCTACAAATGCAATTTATGGATTTATAAAACTTATAAATAAAATAAAAAAAGAAAAAAAGCCAAACTATATTGCAGTATGTTTTGATCATCCATCAAAAAATTTTAGGCATCAATTATACCCATCATACAAAGCAAACAGAAAACAAATTGATGAAGCTTTAATAAAACAGATGCCTATTGCAAGAGAAGCCGTTAAAGCTATGCACCTTGCTTTATTTGAACAAGCAGGTTTTGAAGCAGATGATATAATAGGAACTATAGCAAAAAAAGCAGAACAGAAAGGTATAAAAGTTGTAATTGTCACAGGTGATAAAGATTTGTTTCAGTTAGTAAATGAAAATATACATATATGGAACGAAGCTAAAAATGTGATGTATGATATTAATGAAGTTTTCAATAAGTATGGGTTATATCCAAATAAAATTGTAGATATGCTAGCTTTAATGGGGGATAGTTGCGATAATGTTTGTGGTATAAAAGGTATAGGTGAAAAAACTGCAGTAAAATTAATAAACACTTATGGTTCAGTAGAAAATATTATTGCAAATGCAGATAATATTAAAGGCAAAATTTCACAAGCAATTAAAGAAGGAACAAGCAATATAATATTAAGCAAACAATTAGTTCAATTAGAACTAAATGTCCCTATAGAGTTTAATATAGAAAACTTAAAGGTTAATGAAAATTTATTTGAGTATGCTCAAGAGTTTTTAAAAAAATATGAATTTTATAGTTTTATACCTAGCAAACAACAAAATATTTTGCAATCCACAGTTTCTCAAAACACAGAAAACAAACTTATTAATCAAGATAAAATTATTAATAAAGAAATAGAAAATAATGTAACAATAATTGACACAGTAGAAAAGGCAAAAAATTTACAAGAAAAGTTATTAAAAGAAAAGGAAATTGCAATAAACATAGAAACTTCAGGAACAAGCATAATACAAGATTTATTGGTAGGTGTATCATTATGTTTTGGACAAAACAATAATTATTATATTCCTATAAATCACAATGATTTTATATTACAGCAAGTTCAAGAAACAGATTTTATAGAAATATTTAAACCAATATTTGAAAATGATGAAATAAACTTTATAGGATGCGACTTAAAGTTTATAAAACATATTTTTAAAACTATCGGTATAAACTTAAAAAATATAAGTTTTGATATTATGATAGCTTCTTATTGTGTTAATCCTGCACAAAAACATACAATAGAAAATTTATCACTAAAATTTTTAGATTTTCATATAAAAACAGAAGAAGAAATTTTTTCTAAAGGTACGAAAAAAATAAAGGCAGAAAATATTGCTATTGATATAATGGCAAACTACTCTTGTTCTAAAGCTATAAGCATTTACAACTTAAAAGATATATTAATACAAAAGTTTAAACAAAATAATTTAGAGAATTTATTTTTTAATATAGAAATGCCAATGGTTGAAATATTGTATGAGATGGAAGAAATTGGCATAAAAATAGATTCAATATTTTTAGATAATTTTGATAAAGAGTTGGCAACACAAATATCGGTTATAGAACAAAAAATATATACCATTGCTGATGAAAAATTTAATATAAATTCGCCCAAACAGCTTGCGACAATATTGTTTGAAAAATTAAATTTACCATCAACTAAAAAAACAAAAACAGGATATTCAACAGATGAATCGGTATTACTAGAATTATCACAATATGATATTGCCAAAGAATTATTAAAGTACAGAGAATTACAAAAATTAAAAACTACTTATATTGATTCAATGAAAAAATTTGTTGAAATTGAAGGCGAAAGAATACATACAGTATTTAATCAAGCAGTTACAACAACAGGTAGACTTTCGTCGTCATATCCAAACTTACAAAATATTCCTATAAGAACAGAATATGGGAAAAAATTAAGAAAAGCATTTATTGCAGATGAAGAAAAAATTTTTGTTTGTGCAGATTATTCACAGATAGATTTAAGGAGTTTAGCACATCTTTCTAAAGATACAAATTTGATTAATGGATTTAATTTAGGTCAAGATATTCATACAGCAACAGCTATGGAAATTTTTCATATATCAAAAAAAGATGAAGTAACTAAACAACAAAGAGCAGTAGCAAAGTCTATAAATTTTGGCATAGTTTATGGAATATCAGCATTTGGTTTATCTAAACAATTAGATATTAATGTTAACCAAGCAAAAGAGTATATAAATAATTATTTTTCAAAATATATTGGTGTTAAAAACTGGTCAACAAAAATAATAGAAGAAACTAAACAAAAAGGATATGTTAAAACTATTACTGGTAGGATAAGATATATTCCAGAAATAAATTCTACAAACAAACAAATAGTAGCATTTGGCAAAAGAATTGCACTCAATACTCCAGTGCAAGGCACATCTGCAGACATTATTAAAATTGCCATGATTAATATATCTAAAAAGTTAAAAAAACAAAACTTAAAATCAAAAATATTGATACAAGTTCATGATGATTTACTATTAGAATGTCCAAAAGAAGAACAAGATATAGTTACAAATATGTTAAAATACGAGATGGAACATGCAATAAAGCTAGAAGTTCCTTTGTTAGTTGCTATAAAAGTTGGAAACAATTTGGCAGATTTACAAAGTTTCGAGGAATATTAATGATAATAGGATTAACTGGTAGTATTGCCACTGGTAAAAGTCAATCATCTAAAATATTTAAAAAATTAGGTTGTTATATTATTGATGCTGATAAACTTTCAAGAACACTTACTACTAAAGATAGTAAATGTTTAAAAGAAATTGTTGAAACATTCGGAACAGATATTTTAAATTATAACGGGACACTAAATAGAAAAAAATTAGGTCAAATAGTGTTTAACGATAAACAAGCTAAAATGGATTTGGAAAGAATAATCCATCCACATATAATAAACAAAACTAACGAAATAATTGCAAAAAAATATAATAAAACAAATATTATAGTTGATGCACCATTATTGTTTGAAGTAGGACTAGATAGAGTTTGTGATAAAGTTATAGTTATCTATGCACGATATCATATACAAATAACTAGATTTATGAAAAGAGATAACCTTTCAAAAGAGGAAGCTATAAAAAGGATTGCACTACAAATGCCAATAGAAGATAAAATGAAGTTGGCAGATATTACAATAGACAATTCAGGAACACTTCTAGAACTTAAAAAAAATATTAAATTTATTTATAGAATATTAATAACAAGCTAAAGGAAATTATTTATGTATAAAATTTTTTCAAGTATTTTTATACTGCTGTTTTGTGTAAATTTGTTGTTTGCAAAAGATGTTATTACTATGAAACTTGGCAAATATAATATAACTGGAATTTGTATATCTTCAATAAATCATGACAAAAATTTGTTTAGATACAAAAATAAAGATGACCTTAAAAAATTTCTTGCTAAACAAAATTCAACGGCTTCTGCAGTAAATGTTTTTTTATTGGAAATAGATAAACATAAAATTTTATTTGATACAGGAACAAATTCTAAAATATTATTAGAAAAATTAAATAACATAAACATAAATTCTAAAGATATAGATGTTATTTGTATTACACACATGCACTATGACCACATAGCAGGGTTAATAAACGATTATAACAGAACATTTCCAAAAGCTAATATTTATATAGCACAGGAAGAACTTGATACAAATAAAAATTCAGATTTATTTTTAGCATATTCAAACAGAATAAAACCTTTCAAACAAAATGAAATTATTTTATCTTTTATAAAAACTATTCCAGCTTTCGGACATACTGCCGGCCATACAATGTTTGAAATTACAAGTGACGGCCAAACTCTTTTAGTGTGTGGAGACATTATTCATGCACCTATACAATTTGAAGAACCAAATATATATTTAACATATGACACGGACCCTATCGAAGCTTTATCTGTAAGAAAAAAAATGATGAAAGAATATTCCAATAGTGGAAAATATATTGCAGGAGCTCATTTATTAAATGGCGGTATCGGAAAAATACAAAAAAATAAGTTAGGTTATAAGTTTGAATTTATTGAAAAATAGTTAAAAAATAAAAGAATAGAACATTGTATATTTAAAAGCTTGTTTTTTGTTATTTTGTTAGAATTTCACTAACTTTATAAAGATATTTATCGAAAAATCATATGTAAATTTCTATGATATAATTCCACATATATACACTAAAAAAAGAATTAGGATTTTTATAAAATAAAGAATGTCTTTCCAAAATAAAACTTTTGGAAATGATATTCTTTTAAACAATACAAACTACTAAAATTCAACTATGCGGCACTTAATGTCGCTTTTACTCCTTTTATTACATCTACCGTCATCTTTGCTATCTCACTAACTGGTTTTATGTTATCATCTAACAATATTCTTATTGCTTCAAAGTCTGCTACTCCTTCTATTACCATATCTGTCTTGTTCCATTGCTTTTTTATCTCTTCTGCTTCTTTGCTACCTAAAACTCTTCTTACTAGCTCTGCCATCGTCTCTTCTTTCTCCTCTATCCTCTTCTGTGCTTCTTCTATCTTCTCCCTTATCTCCACTATACTACTGCCACTTACCATTGCTTGCAATATCCTATACACTATTTGTTTCTTTGCTTCCATCTTCATTCCATTTATTTCTATCTCTTGTCCATATATCTTATCCATATTATCTTCTATATATGATACTAAACTCCCTATTATATATTGCCTTATCCTTGCCATCTTCCCTTTCCCTTCTGTCCCTTTATCTTCCAGTATATCCTTTATCTTTAGCTCTAACCTTTCTGTTATTATCCCTTTCTCTTTTATTCCCTCTAGTTTCCCATCAAACTCTTCATAACTCATTTTACCCGTTATTATTCCCTTCATTTCTCTTATTAAGTGTTCCGGTGCCACATATCCTATCGTCCCTTCTTCTCCATAAATCCCTTCATACCCTATTTCATACCCTTCGCTAAAACTACTTGTCGCTCCATCTTTATTAAACAATTTACCAAAACCATTCTCTATATGTGCTACACCTACTGATATCATTGTCTTTGCTGCTCCTACTCCTTTCCCGTATATCTCTTCTATTATCTCTTTTGCTCTCTTAATTTCTTCCCTATCTGTTTTAAAGTATATACTAACTCTCCCTTCTTCCTTCGCTATCCTCTGTATCTCTTTTAGTTCTCCTTTCCTCTTTATTTCCTCTATAGCTTCAGCTTCTATTACATATATCACTTTCCCTCTTAACTCTTTCTCTATCTCTTCCATCTTCCCTATATTTCCCTTTCCTACCTTATACGATATCTCTTTGCCTT
>CAMVLN010000032.1 GCA_947168325.1 uncultured Elusimicrobia bacterium
CAATGACCTTAAGCCTTTCCTGTCAAAGCTATAAAATTATAGCACATCTCTTTTTTTTTGTCAAGTACCTTAGAAGTTCTATACATATTGGAATTTTTAAGTTCTTGAAGCCAATATGTGTTTGAACTTTTACATAAGATTTTATCTAACTATAGAAATAATTTCTTTTACCGGCTCAACCTTGTTTAGTGTATAAAAATGTATTCCAGGTGCACCATTATTTAATAATTCTTTACATTGTTTTATTGCATATTTTATACCAGCTTCTAAAATTTTTTTTGAGTTGTTTTTTATAGGAGCAAAAGTATTATGAATTTCTTCAGGAACACTTGCTTTGCATCCTTTACAAAATTTAATTAATCCATCATAAGATGTGATTGGTAAAATTCCTGGTATAATTCTTGTTTTTATTCCTGCCTGTCTTACAGATTTAACATAATCAAAATACAACTTATTATCAAAAAATAGTTGAGTTATTACAAAATCTGCACCACAATCTATTTTGTTTTTTAAATACTTTATATCCAGTTCTTTGTTTGATGATAAAGGATGCATTTCAGGAAACCCTGCAACACCTAAACAAAATTGATTTTTATATTCTTTTCTAATATAACTAATAAGTTCACTACTATATTTGTAATTATCTATTGGTGCATTAGTATTATCTTTAGGATAATCTCCTCTTAAAGCGAGAATATTTTTTATTCCTTTAGCTACTATTTTTTTTAGTATAGTTGCTATTTCATTTTTTGTATGGCAGATACAAGTTAAATGTGCTACTGAGGCAATATCATAAGCTTTTTGAATATGTTCAACTATAGCTAAAGTTTTATCTCTGTTTCCACCACCTGCACCATAAGTACAAGAAATAAAGTCAGGTTTTAGCAGAGAAAATTCTTTTAAAATTTCATGTATTAAGCGAATATCTCCTTCAGGAGTTCTTGCTGGAAAAACTTCAAAAGAAAATGTTCTATCTTTTTGTTGAAATATATCTTTTAGTAACAATTAAATTACTCCACTTTACTTAATAAATAATGTAATTTATATCATATAGTAGTTTAATGTTGGTAAGTTTATAGTAAAAATAATATTATTTTTCTCATCCAACACTGTAGCTTTTTTAACAGAATAAATTTTATACTTTTGTAAGTTTCTTACAAGTTCTTGTTTCAATGTTTCTTTTATTGGCATAATAGTTTTAGCATCTTGTATATTTTTTGCTTTAAAAAATAATGTATCTACATTATAGTTTGAAAATCTTAAATTTGGCTTTTTCCCTAAACTAGAATTAGTAGTTCTAGAAATACTTAACCTTGCGATATACTCTTCTAAAGAAATATCATACTTATTTTCTATTGCTTGTTTTGCCAACTCTTCAGTCTCAAATTCCATTAATTGCCTTTCAAAATAATCTGTTCTTGATATATAGCTATGGGATACTTTCTTTATATCATCTATATTTACAAAAATCCGAAGTAGTACCTTATATTGACTGTCAAAAGCTGAAATAACAACTATGTTAATATCTTTGTTAGAACTTAGAGGAACTCTTGTTATTGCAGAAACAATATCTTGTATTTTTTTATAAATATCTATAACTTTATTACTGTCATTAGTTGTTAAATCTTCAAAAACAACATCTAAGTATAAAGTAGTTCCATACACATATACAGAAGTATCAACATTTGTTTCTTTTTTTATAAAAGCTTGAGTATCTTCTATTAATGTTTCCTTTGGAAAAGTAACATCACAAGACTGTAAAATAAAAATAAGCAACAATAAAGCAAAAACTTGTTTAATCGTTATCATTTATTTTAGTATTTCCTTCGACGGTTTGTTGCTCCAAAGTATCACTACTTTTATTTTTAGAATGTTTAGCAAAAATTTGCTCAACTTCTTTAAAATCAAGCTCTTCTTTCTTTAATAATTCTTGTGCTAAATCATCAACTATATTCCATTCTTTAGTTAAACAATTGGTTACTTTATTTAAACAATCATTTAGTATATTCATTGTTTCAAGATTTAATTCTTCTTTTAATTTTGAAGACATATTTTCTTTAGGAATAACAGAAAAATCACCAACAAAATTTTTATTACTCATACCGAAATTCCATACCATTGCATTGGCTATTTGCATTGCTTTTTGAAAATCAGAATATACACCTGTAGAAGTTGTTTTATACTTTATTTTTTCTGCAGCATATCCTCCAAGTGCAACAACAACATCTGCTAATAAAGTTTCTTTACTTTGGGTATGAAGTTCTTCTTTAGGAGAATGAGCAACTAAGCCTAAAGCTCCTCCTCTAGATTTTAAAGATGCTTTAAAAATTTCATCGGTAGGATGCAATAAATATAAAGCTACTGCATGGCCTGCTTCATGGTAGGCGGTCATTTCTTTTTCTTCTTTTGTCATTGTAAGATGTGTTTCTAACCCTAAATCGACTCTGTCCATAGCTGCAGCTATATCTTCCATATCAACTAAAGTCTTTTTATTTCTAGTAGATATTAAAGCTGCTTCCTTAACAATATTTTCTATTTCTGCTGGAGATTTAAATTTTGCATAAGAAGCCAATTTTTTTACATCAATATCACTAGCTGTTTTTATTTTTCCTAAATAGTATTTAAAAATATCTTTTCTTTCTTCAAAAGTAGGCAAAGTTATTTGAATTTTTCTATCAAATCTACCAGGTCTTAAAAGAGCTTTATCTAAAATATTTTCATTTGCATTTGTGGCAGCTATAACAACAATATTGTGTGCGGAACTTTCTAGTCCATCCATTTCAACAAGTAATTGATTTTGAGTACTATTAGTTTCTTCTCCACCACCCATATAAGAAAAAGTTCTACCTCTACCAATAACATCTATTTCGTCTATAAAAATTATACATGAACCTTCTGTATAAGCTAGCTTTCTTGCTTGAGCAAACAATTTTCTAACTCTGGATGCCCCAACTCCAACAAAAACTTCTACAAACTCACTTCCTGACATTGAAATAAAAGGCATTTTCGCCTCTGTAGCTATAGCTTTTGCAAGCAAAGTTTTACCACACCCAGGAGGCCCCATTAACAAAATACCTTTAACTAGTTTTCCGCCTATTTGTTTTACCCTTCTACTATCTCTAATAATATCAACAACTTCCATTGCTTCTTTTTTTGCAGCTTCAAAACCAATAACATCTGAAAACTTTACATTAACTCTATTAGTTTTAACTTTGTTCTTTTTTAATTTTGAAAAGCCACCGCTGAAAAAGAATAAGTATGCTCCAACAAAAACAATTGCCTGTATTGCACCCATAAGAATATACATAGGAATATAAGCCAACATTGTATTTCTACCGTAAGAATCTAACCTCATAATTAAAACAATAAAAATCCATATTAAAAATAAAGTTGCAAAAACTATAGAAATTAATCCCCAATGATCCATAAAAAACATTTTTATTTTTTTATACCATAACATTTTTTTCATTTCTTTACTCCCTAAAAAAAGTATTCCTATATTATAGTAAAATATTTAATAATAAAAAATAGGATAAAATTTTATTTTTTCCTATCCTAATTGTTTTTTATTTAAAATTTCTAATAATAAAAAACAATCAATATAGAAAAGTGTTATTTTTTACATCTTTTTACATCTTTGTTTCTAAAATAATTGACTAATTCATATAAATTATATACACTATAAAAGATTTAGTACCGTTTGAAAAAGAGTAAAATTGGTGCGATGCCCGAGCTGGTTAAGGGGACAGTCTGCAAAACTGCCTTGCATCGGTTCGAATCCGATTCGCACCTTTTTTATTTTTAAAGAATGTAGGAGGTAGGTATTATGGCAAATAATTTTTCTTTTGATATTGTATCTGAAGTAAATTTTATGGAAGTTGATAATGCTATAACTCAAGCTCAAAAAGAATTGGCACAAAGATATGATTTTAAAGGTTCTAAATCTTCAATAGATTACAACAAAGCTGAAAAAAAGATAACTTTGATTGGTGATGATGAATTTAAATTAAAATCTTTAGTAGATATTGTAGAAGGTAAATTTGCAAAAAGAGGAGTTCCTTTGAAATCCATGAATTTTAAAGCTAAAGAACAAGCTTTTGAAGGAACTGTTAGACAGATTATTGAACTTGTTAGTGGTTTACCTAGTGACAAAGCAAAAGAATTAACAAAGATGATAAAAAATGGAAAATTTAAAGTTAATACTCAGATTGAAGGTAGTAAGATAAAAGTTTCTTCCCCTAAAAAAGATGAACTTCAGGCAGTTATTACTTTTCTTAAAAATACTAAATTCTCTCTACCTTTGCAATTTACAAATTATAGATAAAATTGTTAAATTGCAAAACTAAAACAAACATGTTAAAAAACAAATAAAATTTTATTTTAAATTATCAAAAATTTACAAAATACTACAATAAATATAAATAAATTAATTTTTAATTTTATTTAATAAAAAACCTGATTATATTATTACTATTTGTTTATAAACTGTATAAGATAATAAAATATTGGTGCACAAAATAAATAAGAATCAAATCTATCTAACATTCCACCATGTCCTGGAATAACGGTTCCAGAATCTTTAATATTACAATCTCTTTTAAATAAAGATTCTGCAAGGTCTGAAAATTGCCCTGTAAAAGAAATAACCAAAGCATAAATTATAGCTTCTAAATTTGTCATTACTTCTTGCATGAATAAATATCTGTAAACTAAAGATACTATTATTGCTGTTGCAACACCTGCTATAGCACCTTCTATAGTTTTTTTAGGACTTACTAATGGAGCAAGTTTATGTTTACCAAAATTTTTACCTATAAAATATGCTCCTGTATCCAATGTCCACACATTAACAAACAAAAATATAATATAGTGTATTCCATAATCATCGATATTTCTAATTAAAATCATATGAAAAAAAGCCCATGTTATAAAAAATGCCCCAAAACATGTAATTGCTAATTTAGATGTAATATCTTCTATTGACTTTTTTAACATTGCACAAAAGAATAATATAAACATTGATAATATTATAAATTCCTGAATATAACTACCAATACTAATATTTATAAAAAACAATATTGATATGCTTGTGCCTAAAATATTCATAGGATTATATTTTTTACATATAGAATAAAATTCCATAACAGAAAACAATACTACTACAAAAAACATGATATAAAAAGCAAGTCCACCATAATATATACATGCTATAACTATCGGAATTCCAACTAATGCAGTTAAAATTCTTATAATTAAATTGTTCATTACTATAGTCCCCCAAACCTTCTATCCCTTTTTTGATAATCAATAATTGCTTTATAAAAATCTTCTTCTGTAAAATCTGGCCATAAAGTTTTTGTTACATATATTTCAGTATATGCTATTTGCCATAATAAAAAATTGGAAAGTCTCTTTTCTCCTGAAGTCCTTATTAATAAATCAGGGTCAGGAAGCCCTTTTGTGTACAAACTATCTGAAAAATCTTGCTCTGTAGGATTTTTTATTCCCTTATCTATTAAATTTTTACAAGCCCTTAAGATTTCTTGCCTTGAACCATAATTTAATGCAACATTCAAAACAAGACCTTTCATATATTTTGTTTTGTCAATAACCTTTTTTAATTCTTCTTGAATTTCCTTAGACATTTTTGAAATATCGCCAATAACTCTAAACGAGATTCCATTTTTTATCATGGTTGCTAATTCACTTTTTAAATAAGTTTTTAACAATGCCATTATTGCAGAAACTTCATCTTCTGGTCTTTGCCAATTTTCAGTGGAAAAAGCATATAGGGTCAAAACTTGTATGTTTAGCTTTCTTGTAAGCTCAACAATTTTTTTTACAGTCTTGACCCCATTATTATGTCCGATTATTCTGGGCAACATTTGCTTTTTTGCCCACCTTCCATTACCATCCATAATTATTGCAACATGTTTTGGTAATTTTTTTAAATCTATCAGTTTGTCCAAAGACACCATAAGTTCACTTTTTTACTTTTGTGCAATTGCATTTACCGGACAATTTGAAGCACATGCACCACATTCAACACATGCATCACCAATTGCATATTTGTTATCTTCTGTTGCCTTTATTGTTTCTACCGGGCAATTTGAAGCACATGCACCACATCCAACACAAACATTTTTGTCTATTACATAAGCCATTTTATATTCCTCCTTTTTTGTTATATTTTCATTAATTCTTCTTCTTTTTGCTTAACTAATACTTCTATTTTAGTAATATAGTTATCTGTTAATTTTTGAATATCTATCTCATATTTCTTTTTATCATCTTCAGTAATAGATTTTTCTTTTTCCAATTTTTTTATTTCATCAACAATTTGTCTTCTTTCATTTCTAATTGCAATTTTATAATCTTCAGACATTTTATTTACAACTTTAATAATTTCTCTTCTTCTTTCTTCTGTAAGTGATGGTATAGATATTCTTATAAGTTTCCCATCATTTATAGGTGTAAGGCCTAAATCAGATTTTAATATAGCTTTTTCAATTGCATTAAGTTGAGACATATCCCAAGGTTTTATCTCTAATGTTCTTCCATCAGGAACACTTACTCCTGCAACTTGATTTAATGCAAGCAAAGAGCCGTAACTTTCGACTTTTATTCCATCTAAAAGAGCAGCATTTGCCCTACCTGTTCTAACAGTAGAAAAATCATGTTTTACTTTTTCTATAGTTTTTTTCATAGCTTCTTCACCAGATACTAAAAGTTCTTTCGGTAACATTGTTCCTCCACTATTATTTAGATATGCTTGTTCCTATACTCTTTCCATCTAATACTTTCTTTAAATTTCCTTTTCCATAAAAATCAAAAACATAAATTTCAATATTATTTTCCATACATAATAGAAAAGCACTTATGTCCATTATTTTTAAATTTTTATTTATTGCTTCTTGATAAGATATTTTATCATATTTTGTTGCTGTTTTATCTTTTTTGGGGTCTGCAGTATAAACACCATCAACTTGAGTGGCTTTTAAAATAATATCTGCTTTTATTTCTGAAGCTCTTAAAGCTGCCGTTGTATCTGTAGTAAAGAATGGATTTCCCGTTCCTCCGGCAAAGATAACAACATATCCTTCATTTAAATATTTATCTGCTTTTTGTTGGGAAAATGTTTCACAAAAATTTGTTACTCCACTTGCACAAAGAACAACAGATTTTATACCATTTGTTTTTAAACTTTCCGATATTGCTATTGCATTCATTACTGTCGCAAGCATACCAATCTTATCAGCAGATACTCTATTTATTTGTTTCCCTGCTCCTCTCCAAAAATTGCCAGCTCCAACAACAATGGAAAGTTCTAATTCATTATGCAAAACAGTTTTTATTTCATTTGCTATATTTTGAAGACTTTGGGTACAAATTGGATTATCATTGTCGGCTAAAGTTTCTCCTGAAAGCTTAAGCAAAACTCGCTTGTTCTTCATTTAACTTATTCACCAATTTTAAATCTTGCAAAATTTTTAACAACAATATCTTTACTAACTTTTTCAATAACTTTTTTAATTGTTTCTTTTTCTTCTCTCATATATGGTTGTTCAATCAAACATATTTGAGAATAGAATTTATTTAATTTGCCAATCACAATTTTATCAATTATGTTAGCAGGTTTCCCTTCTTCTTGAAGTTGTTTAACATAAATTGCTTTTTCCTCTTCCAATTTTTCTTGAGGAACTTGCTCCCTTGTTATATAAAGAGGGCTAACCGCAGCAATTTGCATTGCGATTTCTTTTTCAAGATTCTTAAAAGCTTCACTTCCAACAACATCTTTTGGAGCTTCAAAATTAACTAAAACACCTAATGAATTATTCATATGAATATACGAAGCAATTTCACCAGTAGTTATAAATTTTGCTGTTCTTTTTAAAACAATATTTTCACCAATTGTTCCAATAGCTTCTTTTATAACATCTTGAACAGTTCGTATGCCATCAAATTTTTGTTCCAAAATATTTTCTTGTGATTTGGCCTTCATAACAAAGGAAGCTAAATTGTTTGCAAGTTCCTTAAATTTATCTGTTCTTGCAACGAAATCTGTTTCGCAATCTAATTCTACTAAAACCCCTTGTTTTTTATCTTCGGAAAGTTTTGCAACAACAACCCCTTGTTTAGCTGCTCTATCTGCCCTTTTAACTGCTGAAGCAATACCTTTTTCCCTTAATATTTTTACTGCTGTTTCTATATCGTTATTAGCTTCTTTTAAAGCATTATTACAATCTTTTATTCCTGCACCTGTCATTTCTCTAAGTTTAGTTATAAGTTCAATAGCTGACATATTTATTCTCCCTTAACCTCTTCTTTTTGTTCTGCAACTTCTTCTTTAACTTCTATTTCCTCTTTAACTTCTGTTTCAGCTTCTATTGCTCCATCTTCTTGCTTATTTTCAATTCCTTTACCTTCAAGAATCGCATCTGCTATAACTGAACAGAACAACTTTACTGCCCTTATAGCATCATCATTTCCCGGTATTGGATAATCTATTAAGTCAGGATTACAGTTTGTATCACATACTGATACTACAGGAATATTCAATTTTCTTGCTTCTGCTAATGCTGTTGCTTCTTCAACAGGATCTATAATAAACATAACTTCAGGAAGCTTGTTCATATTTTTCAATCCTTCAAGTGTTTTTTCTAATTTAATTCTTTCTTTTTCTTTTTGTGATTGTTCTTTTTTAGAAAGGACCTGAAATATTCCATTTTCTTTCATAGCTTCAAGCTCTTTAAGTCTTGCTATAGATTTCTTTAATGTTTCAAAATTTGTGAGTGTTCCACCTAACCATTTTTTACATACAAAATATGAACCGCATCTTAAAGCCTCTTCCTTAATTGGCCCTTGAGCTTGTTTTTTTGTTCCAACAAAAATAAACTCTTTTCCTTCTGCAGCAAAATCTCTAACAACTTTATAAACTTTCTTAAATTCTTTTAAAGTTTTTTGAAGATCTATAATATGAATCTTGTTTCTACTACCAAAAATGAACTTGCCCATTTTTGGATTCCATCTTTTTGTTTGATGTCCAAAATGAACACCTGCCTCCAACAACGATTTCATCGTTACATTTGCCATTTTTCATTTCTCCTTTAGTTTTTTACATCTTTTAAGATGACCTCCACAAGCTTCAAACATCAAACCCTTTTTTTACAGGGACTTTTGACTAATTCACTTGTGTGTGTATTTTTGCTCATATCAACCAAGCTGTAGGATTTTATCAAAAATATTATATTTTTTCAATGAAATTGTTAAAGTTGTGAATTCAAGTTGCTAAAAACACTTAACGAAAAAAAATAAAATAGAGGGACGAAAATATATAAAAGGATACAGAATGAATTAAATTCTATTATTAAAAATATAGATAATGATGATATTATTTTTTATAATAAAAAAAGTAATCCTTTCTCTAAAACAGCAATAGAAAATTATAAAAAATTAGCAAATTTATGTAAAAAAAATAATATACAGTTAATAGTTATGCAATATCCAACTTTAAGTGTTTTACCATATAAAATATATTTAAAAGACTATAAAAATATTATATTCGTTAGTAATGAAGAAAATTTTAAAAAAGCTTTAAAAAAGAAAAAATATTTTGAAATTTTTATAGATTCTTATTGCGGAGAATTTGGACATTGCACTGAATATGGTAATAAGTTAATAGCTAAAAATTTAACAAAAGTAATAAAAAAAATAATATAATCTCGTTTATCTTTTAGTTTCTTTTGAATATTTTTATTTTTCTTTTTAATCTTTTCTTTTCTGTAATTCACTAAGCTTTTGTTTTTCTTATAAGTGGAATGAGTAACTTCTTTGCTAAAGCTAGTTTATATTATTCTAAAATTTATTAGAAGTTACAATTTTTTAGGAATAGAAACAGCTTTATACACATTAGCAAAATTATCGATGAAAAGTTTTTCTGACAACAATTGTATTATATTTTTATATCATTACTTTTTTGATAAAATTACAAATTATGAATAAAATAGAGTTACTTGCTCCTAGTGGAAATTTAGAATCTTTTATATCAGCCGTGTCTGCTGGTGCAGATGCAGTTTATTTAGGATTAAAGGATTTTAATGCTAGAGCAAAAGCAAAAAATTTCTCATATCAACAGCTTAATGAAATATGTAATTATGCACACAAAAATAATGTAAAAGTTTTTGTTGCTTTAAATACCTTAATAAAAAATTCAGAAATAAATTCTATATTGAAAATTTTAGAAAATATTCATTTATCAAAAGCAGATGCAGTTATTGTTCAAGATTTAGGGGTAGCATATTTATCACAAAAATATTTTCCACAATTAAATATTCATGCAAGCACACAACTTACAATTCATAATAGTTATGGTGCCAAACAAGCACAACAAATGGGCTTTAAACGAGTGGTTTTGGCAAGAGAACTTTCTTTTGAAGAAATAAAATTTATAAAAAGTAATAGTAATATAGAACTTGAAATATTTTGTCATGGAGCATTATGTTTTTGTATTTCAGGACTTTGTTTATTTTCAAGTTTTATCGGTGGATATAGTGGAAATAGAGGACATTGTAGTCAACCTTGTAGAAGATTATGGACAGTAGATAATAAAAAAGGATATTTTCTATCACCAAAAGATTTTCAAATAGCAGATTATATAAATAAAATAAAAGATATCGGTATAACTTCACTAAAAATAGAAGGCAGATTAAAATCTCCGGATTATGTTTCTAAAACAGTTAAAGCATATAAACTATTAATAAATTCTACAAAAGAAGACTATCCATACAATTTAAAGCAGGCAAAAGAAATTTTATTTTTTGACTATGCTAGACAAAAAACGACTTTTAATTTTGATATTAAAAATGAAAACATTTTTGAACCACAAAAATCTAAAAATTTAGGACTCTTTTTAGGTAATATTGAAGAAAAGCAAAATAATAATTTTATATTAAAAACAAACTATGATTTATCTATAGGTGATATAATAAGGATAGTAGATAATAAAAAAGATAAAAGTTTTATATTAAAGATAAAAAATATTATTAAAGAATGCAATCTATACAAAATAAATTTTGAAAATTTATATTTAGAAAAGGGTTTTGAAATTTATAAAATTTCAGATGCTAAAACAAATATAAAATATGAAAAAAATTTTGAAAATTTAAAAGAATTGCCACAGTCAAAGCAAAAGATAAAAATATCTCATCCAAGAATAAATTGTAATGTTAATTTGCCAAAACTATTTTTAAGGATAAACGATATCAAATGGTTTGCTTTGGTTAAAAATATTAATGCAAGTGTAGTTATAAAAATTTCTAAAAATAATATTAATGATATAAAAAATTTTATTCTACAAAATAAAATAAAAGATTTATATTTTGAATTTCCATCATACATAGATGAACAAGATATAAAATCTTATGAGAAATTTATAAGTTTTTGTATAAACAACAATTACACTAGTTTTTTTATAAATAATATTTCGCAACTTTACTTATTTAAAAACAAAAAAGTTATATTATATGCAGGGCAATTTCTATATACTTTAAATATCTATAGTGCAGAATTTTTATATAAATATAATATAAAATCTTTTGTAGTTTCATGGGAAGACGATTTATATAATATAACAGATTTATCAAAAGTTTTGAAGAAAAACTTAATAATATATTTGTCTGGTTTTCCAGAAATTGTAATATCCAAAATGAAATTTATAAAAGATGTATGCAATAAAAATATTAAATCAAATAAGGATGAATTTAAAGTTATATCTCAATATTTAAATATTATTATTCCAAAATATCCAGTAAATTTGTTCGGTTTTAAAAATAAACTTTTGTCTATGGGGATAAAATCTTTCGGGATAGATTTATCTTACATTAATCCTAATACAAATTATTTAAATCAAATTTTAACAGTTTTTAACAACAATCTTTATATCAATTCTACAAACAAATTTAATTTTGAAAGGCAACTGAAATAAAAGTTTAATTTTTCAAATAAATATCGACAAATAAAAAATAGCAAAATTTTTCTATTTTTGGGTATAATTATAATTTTCTAAAAAAGAACTCCAAAATTAATAGCAACTGAAACTCTTGTTGGAATTTTGTTTCCATCTATTTTTGTAGTTTTTGTGCTTACCCCACCTGCTACTTCAAGACAGAAGCCTGTTCCACACAGTCCAAATCCAGCAGTATATTCAACTGAAGAATTAGAATTTGCTATATTTTTATTTAATCCTGCTCTTAAGGGTAAAGAAAATGAAGTTTTGTTTATAAGATTTGTTTCTATACCTAAAGCAAAATCCTGACAATCAAATCCGTTTATCATGGTTTTGTTTTTTACTATATCCACATCAGTTGCAACAGTAAGCCAATTTAAAGGTTTTACTGATACCCCTGCTCTGTATTGTTTGTTTAAACTATAGTCGTTTGAATTCCATTGCAACCTTGCATCTGCTGTTACAGGTTTATTTGGCCTATCAAAAGTAGGATTATTTATATTCTTTACAACAAGCCCTACTACAGGGTTAAAAAAAATATCTTTTTTAAAGAATTCGCTAAAATCAAAAAGCATACCTAAATCTATGCCAAAATTATTTGTGACTTTTCTTTCTTTAAAAGCATCTTCAATTGTATTTTCCATTTTTTTATTATCGCTCATTATCATAA
>CAMVLN010000033.1 GCA_947168325.1 uncultured Elusimicrobia bacterium
TTATATATGATTAAAAAATTGTTCTTGTATTGTTATGTTAAATCTATATATATATGCATTTATTTGTTAATATCTAAAAAAATTAATATCTATTTTACTTTTTCTTATTTTAATTTTGTTAAAGTTAAAATAGATATATCCTTTTTTATATAAAAAAGAACAGAGAAAAGGAGATGTAAAAAGGTAAAACAAGAAATAGTATTGCCTATGTATGAAATAATAGAGAAATATCAGATGTTAGAAGAGAAAGAAATATTTGGAATAAAAGAAAGGAGATTGATGAATTGGAAAATTTACATAAAGGTTAGAGATAAAATAGATAAAAAAACTAATAAAATAGTTGAAAAAAACACTAATCAATAACATATTAATAATAATAAAACAAGAAAAAAGAATTTATTTTATGGTAAAGAGAAAATAAAAGAAGTGTTAACAATTTAAAATTATGCATAATAGAAAATAAATTTAAAATAAGGAAGAATATAATTTTAAACTTTATAAAAGAAAGAAAAGAATTAGAAAATTTAATAAATGTTATGCAAAAAAGGTTATCTTTTGAATATAGAACATAAAGTCAACTTATAATATGATTTTAAATATAAAAGAAAATAGACAATTCTTTTTAGTGTATATAGTAAAAAATACGAATTATTATTTACACTGATCTATGACTGACCTGACAGTTAAATATATAAATAGTTTGTATTAAACATGTTTTAAAAGATTTTTTAAAAAATCAATAAAATTCAAGTAGATTGTGGCAGTGAATTTATTTGCAAACTCAAACAGATTTGTGAAGATAATAAATAATATTGCTTTATTTGATTTGCTTCCAATAACTTATAAACTTAATGGTAGTGTCAAAAGAATTAATAAATTTGTTCAAAAAAGATATTATTTGCAATATTATAATTCTTTCAAACACAACATTGATTCTTTACAAAAATTTATAAAGTATTTAAAATTCAATATAATTACTTCAGAATTCATAGACATCTTAACATTAATAAAAGATTATTTTCGTCTATAGAATTTTTTTACATTAAAAAAACGATTATATGTTTTTACCTTGAAAATTAATTAAATTGTCGTCGCCGATTTTATATTGTTTTTACAAACAATAAAATAAATGGTCTTAATATTTTATAATACCAACGATTTCTATACCATTTGTCGTAATATATTAAAAAAGAATTATAAAAATATTTTGAAATTTTCTTTTTTGTTTTTATATCATTACTTTTTAATCCAGATTTATATTTATGATGTATTATTTCAATTGTAGGATTGTATACTATTTTTAACCCTAATTCTCTTATCTTTCTACATAAATCCATATCTTCTGAATACATAAAAAATCTTTCATCAAAAAAATCTACTTTTTTTAAATACTCTAATTTTGTTATCATACATGCACCACTAACAGCATCTACTTGATGTATAGTTTGCAAATCTTTATTTAATAAATGATATTTTGTAAAAAATTGTACTTTTGGAAATAGTTTTTCAAAACCTGCAAAATATAAGGCACAATCAAACAACGATGGTTCACTCCTATGACAAGCTTTATCTATTTTTCCATTAGATAAAACTAATTTTGGAGTTATCATACCTATACTACTATCTGCTTCTAGTGTATCAAATAATGTATCAAGAGCTTTTGCTGTTTCAGTAAGTTCTGTATCTGAATTTAGCAACATTATATAATCTGCACTTGATTTTCTTAATGCAAGATTATTGCCCCTAGAAAAGCCTAAATTTTTTTCAGATTTTATTAAATTTATTTGTTTATAATTCTTTTCTAATATTTCTATAGAATTATCAGTGCTTGCATTATCAACAACCGTTATGGTTATTTTATATTTTGAATACGGAACAAAAAAACTATACAAAGAATCTAATATTTTTTGTAACCATAATATTGAATTGTAATTTACAATTATTATTTCAATAGTTTTTTTCATACATAATAGAATAGGTTTCATAATTATTTGTATATCGTCGAATTATATCAAATATTAACATTCTTTGGAATAGAAAATTAACTATAAAAGTTTAACTGCAATTTATATTAAGTTTAAGTAGTAAGCAATAAAATAGTTAAAATTAAAAAAATTAATATAGACTGTTTACATAAATTGAAAAAAGATAAGAAAAATGGAATAATAAATAGGAAAAATAGAAATATAATAAAGATAAAAAACATGCCGAATTAAATAGGCAATATAAGTATGAGCAATATAAATTTGTTATAGATAAAAAAGTACGAGACATACAAGAAGAAAAATGAATTTATTTAAACAAGAAGATACTATTGTAGCTCTTGCTACAGGAAATATTAAAGCAGCATTAGCTATTATAAGGATAAGTGGAAAGTTATCAAAAGAAGTTGTGTCATCAATTTTTAAAACAAAAAATTTTAAATCTATAGAACTTGAAGATAAAAAGGTTCTTCACGGATATATTTGTGATAATCAAAAAAAATTAGATGAAGTAATATTATTTTATATGAAAAGTCCTAATACATATACAGGTGAAGATACTGTAGAAATTTCTACACATGGAAATCCTTTAATTGTTCAACAAATAATAGAACTTTTGTTATCAAAAAATATTAGAATGGCAGATAGGGGAGAGTTTACATATAGAGCATTCATTAATGGTAAAATAGATTTATCAGAAGCTGAAGCTGTAAATGATTTAATAAATAGTAATAGTTCACAAGCTACAGAACTTGCATTAAGCTCTTTACAAGGTTCTTTATCTAATCAAATAAAAGAAATTAAACAAGATTTAACTACACTATTTGCTTACCTTGAAGTGTCATTAGATTATCCAGAAGAAGATATAGATTTCTTAACTAGAGAACAGAAAAAAGAAAATATACAAAAAATAATTTCTAAAATTGATAGTTTAATTTCTTCATATTCTTTAAGTAAGTTAATAGTTGATGGAATAAAAATTGTAATTGTAGGAAAACCTAATGTGGGTAAATCATCTATATTAAATTCTATTTTAGGTTATAAGCGTGCAATTGTTACAGATATTGCAGGAACAACAACAGATACTATAGAAGAAACTGTGGAATATAATGGAGTAGCTGTTACAATAATAGATACTGCAGGTATAAGATATCACACAAATAATATTATAGAACAAATTGGACAAGATAGGGCAAAATCTTCAATTGGTATTGCAGATATAATTTTGTGGATTATAGATTCAAATATAGATTTAGATGATAACGATAAACAAATTGCAAATCTATTGAAAGATAAAAAAGATAAAACAGTTGTTGTTTTAAATAAAATAGATTTAGAGCAAAAAATTTGTCAAGAGAAACTAAATAATATTTTTATTACAAACACAGTTATAAATTTTTCAACCATAAACAAAACACCGATAGAAAAAATTTTAAATAAAATTTTTGAAAAACTTAACATAAAAGATATTAAAGAAACCAAAATTTTTTTAAATACAAGGCAATACAATTTGATATGTAAAGCACAACAAAATTTAAAGAAAATTTATAATCTTATAAATAAAGGTGATAGTGATGAAATAGTTTCTTTTGAAACACAAAATGTATTAAGTTCTTTAAATGAAATTCTAGGTTGTGATGTTAAAGAAGATGTGTTGCAGACAGTATTTTCAAAATTCTGTGTAGGAAAATAAAAAAAATATACTATTGTTTTATCAATTTTTTACGAAGATTAAAAAATAGATATATTTTTTGACATAGTAAGCTATAAAAATTATAAAAGAGATTCTATACCAAAACAAGATTTAGTTTATATTTGAAATTCAGATATGTTTGCACCAACCATGTACACAATGCATAAAGATGGTATTTTTAGTTGGATAAATAATAAAAAAGAACAAGTATTTAAACCTTTTTACACCAAAGAAAGTTCCTTTTTCCTATTTGTATTAGCAACTTGAATTTATCACCTTATCAGATGTTTTGTGTTAGCAAAATATTTCAATTATAGATATTATATTATTAATTAATTTTTATATATGGAGCCAGGGGGAATTGCACCCCCGACCTCTTGTATGCGATGCAAGCACTCTGCTAACTGAGCTATGGCCCCAACAATATTAAAAACGAAAGAGCATCAAAGATGTAAACTTATTCTTCAATAAGAAATTTTTTATAGTATAGCATATTTTTACAAATTCATTGATATTTTTTTTATAGTTTAATTGTTTTAAAATAATTTATTAAAACAGATATATATGAATATAAAAAAGTTGTTTTTTAATAATTAGTTATATATAATTTCACAGTAGATTTTTTTAGATTATTATCTAATATTTTTAATAAATTTATATTTTTTTTACTAGAAGATTGTAACTAAAATAATGTTCATATTTATACTTTAATTTGGTGGTAATAACACATATGAAAGAAAAAATTTTAAAATATAGAGAAGAAATAGATAAACTAGACGAACAAATACTAAAACTAATAAATAAAAGAGCCAAATGTGCCATAGAAATAGGTAATATAAAAAAGCAAAACTCTTCTAAAAGCATATATGTACCACAAAGAGAAAAACAAGTTATAAGTAATTTAATAAAAATTAATACTGGTCCTCTTCTAAATGAAGATATAAAAAATATATATACGGAAATCATGAGTTCTTGTAGAGGGTTAGAAAAAAAATTACAAGTTGCATATTTAGGTCCACAAGCAACATTTAGTTATCAAGCAAGTTTAAAATTGTTTGGCTCAAAAGTTGATTTTATCCCAGTAAAAAGATTAGCCGATGTTATAGAAGAAGTTGAAAAACAAAGAGCAGATTTTGCTGTTGTTCCAGTAGAAAATTCAAATGAAGGATCAGTAAATACAACTTTGGATGAACTTGTAGATACAAACTTAAAAATCATAAATGAAATAAATATGAGAATATCTCATTGTCTTTTATCAAAAACAAATTTTGAAAATATCAAAACAGTATATTCTCATCATCAAGCACTTGCACAATGTAGCAATTGGTTACACAAAAATTTACCAAATGCTGAAATTGTTTCTGTAAATTCTACAGCACAGGCCGCACAGCTAGCTTTAAAAAATGTTAATTCTGCAGCTATATCTTCAGAAGTTGCAGCAAAAGTATATAACTTAAATATTTTATGCAAATCTATAGAGGACACTAGAGATAATTGGACAAGATTTTTTGTTTTAGGTCGTTGTATGTCAAGTAAAACAGGAAAAGATAAAACAAGTATAATCTTTACAATTGAAGATAGAGTAAATGCTTTATACAACATCCTTTCACAATTTAGTAAAAACAATATAAATTTAACCAAAATTGAATCAAGACCTACTAAAAAGAAAGTTTGGCAATATATCTTTTTTATAGATTTTGAAGGACATATTGAAGATAAAAAAATTATAAATACTATAGAAAAAATAAAAGAACATTGTATATTTTTAAAAGTTTTAGGTTCGTATCCAAAAGGTGATTTATAATTAGGAGACAAAAATGGAAAAATTTAATGCAGAAAAATTAGCAAGAGGAGTTAGTAGAACATTTCAACCTTATGTAGCAGGCAAACCTATTGAAACTTTAAAAAGAGAATTAGGATTAAAAAATATAATAAAAATTGCTTCTAATGAAAATCCTTTAGGTCCTTCAAAAAAAGCAGTTAAAGCAATGAAAGATGTTGCAGACAAAGTTTATTTTTATCCTGATTTTAATTCTACAGATTTAAAAATGGCTCTTGCAAAACATTACAAGTTAACAATAAATAATGTTTTTGTTGGTTGTGGTTCAGATGAATTAATAGAAATTATTTCAAGAGTATATTTTAACCATGATGATGAAATTGTTATGTCTAAACATTCTTTTACAAGGTATCAAATGGCAGTAAAATTAATGGAAGCAAAATCTGTTGTTGTTGAAATGAAAGAGGGGTTTGTTCACGATTTAAAAGCTATGGCAAAAGCATGCAGCAAAAATACAAAAGCAGTATTTATCACAAATCCTAATAACCCTACAGGAACATACAATACAAAAAAAGAATTTGAAGAATTCTTGAAAATTCTTCCTACAAACAAATATGGAGTTAAACCTTTAGTTATATCTGATGAAGCTTACTGTGAATATGCAAGTTATAAAAAAGATTATCCTAACACTTTAAATTATTTAGCTAAAAATCCTAACTTAATTATTCTTAGAACTTTTTCAAAAATTTATGCTATGGCAGGTGCAAGAGTTGGATATGGTTTATCTAGCTTATCAGTAGTAGATTATATTGAAAGAGTTAGACCGCCTTTTAATTTAAACAAATTTGCACAAGTTGGGGCAATTGCTAGTTTACAAGATAAATCTCAAGTTAGCCGCAGTTTAGCACATGTTAGAAAGGAATTTAAATTTATATTTAGCAACCTTAAAAAACTTGGAATAAAATATATAGATTCGGCAGGAAATTTTTTCTTAATGTATGTTGCACCTTTAAAAGGAAAAGAAGTTTTTGAAGCAATGTTAAAGGAAGGTGTAATTATTAGAGCTATGGACGAATATGAATTATACGATTATGTTAGAGTTACAGTTGGAACAAGAAAAGAAAATGAGTTATTCTTGAAAAAAATAAAGAAAGTGTTAAAAAAATAGATTAATATTTTTATAATAACAACAGAATAATTTCTTATACTAATTTTATTTTGTTGTTATTGTTAGGTTATAGAAAATATTTTTCCATATAAAACTTGTTTGTTTGGAGCATAGCATAAAATGATATTTAAGAAACTTTTTTACAGCAACACAAGAAAACCTAAAGGTATTTTAGGTAATATTATGATAAACAAAATGAATATCGGGCATGCAAAATTATCTGATTGGGGACTTTCTCACTTAAATGATATAAAACCTACACAAATAGCAGATTTAGGTTGTGGTGGTGGAATAAATGTAAAAAAGCTAATAAAAAAATTCCCTAATGCAACCGTGACCGGTTTAGATTATTCAGAAGTTTCTATAAAAAAATCAAAAGAAGAAAATAAAGATTCAATTAATAAAGGGATATGTAAATTGGTACAAGGTGATGTATCTTGTATGCCTTTTGAAAAAGGAACATTTGATTTGCTTACAGCTTTTGAAACAATATATTTCTGGCCAGGACCACAAAAAAGTTTTCAAGAAGTTTACAGAGTTCTAAAAACTAACGGAACATTTATAATAATCAATGAATTTGATGGAATAAGTAAAAGAGAACTATATTATGCAAAACTTATAGACGGTTTAAAACTTTATTCAAAACAAGATTTAACAAACATCCTAACGGAAGTCGGGTTTAGAAACATTATATTTGATCACGACGAAAAAAACCATTGGTTAGCAGTTTTAGCAAAAAAATAAAATTATAAAAAATTAATAAAATTTTTAATTTAGATAAGCTGTAACTTATGTCCCATTTTATATTTTTTAGTTTTTAAATATCTTTTATTTATTGCATTTGGTGGCACTTCTATTGGAACTCTTTTTGTTATTTTTAGACCATACCCTTCAAGTCCAACAATCTTTGTAGGATTATTTGTCATTAACCTTATACTTGATATTCCAAGTTCACAAAGAATCTGTGCACCAATTCCATAATCTCTTAAATCCGGGGCAAAACCCAATGCAACATTTGCTTCAACAGTATCAAGCCCTTCTTCTTGCAATTTATATGCTTTTAGTTTATTTGCAAGCCCTATTCCCCTACCCTCTTGATGCATATATAAAACAACACCTGTACCTTCTTTTTCTATCATCATAAGTGCATTTTCTAATTGTTGGCCACAATCACATTTTAAAGAATGAAAAATGTCTCCTGTTTCACATGAAGAATGAACTCTAACTAACACATTTTTTTTACCTTTAACATCACCTTTAACTATTGCAAGGTGAACTTCTTTTGTTATTGTATCTTCAAATAATGTTAATTTAAATGTTCCAAACTTTGTAGGGAAATTAACACTTACAACTTCCTTTATTAACTTTTCTGTTTCTCTTCTATATTTAATTAAATCTTGAACAGTAATTATTTTTAATTTATGTTTTTTTGCAAAAGTTATAAGGTCGGGCAACCTTGCCATTGTTCCATCATCTTTCATAATCTCACATATAACTGCACTGGCATCTAGCCCTGCAAGTATAGATAAATCTACCGATGCCTCTGTATGCCCTGCCCTAACTAAAACTCCACCATCTTTATATTTTAATGGAAAAATATGACCTGGCCTTACAAAATCGTCTGCTACTGTTTTTTTATCAGACAAAGCTTTAATTGTTTTTGCTCTATCATAAGCAGATATTCCCGTTGTTGTTCCTTTTTTATAGTCTATAGATTCGGTAAATGAACAAGATATTTTTTTATTTACAACATGTTTTTTTTCCATTACATTAATTTCTAATCTATCTAAAGTTTTTCCATTTACAGGAGTACATACTAATCCCCTTGCATATTTTGTCATAAAGTTTATTATTTGTGGTGTCACTTTTTGTGCTGCACAAACTAAATCTCCTTCGTTTTCTCTTGAAGGATCATCAACAACTATTACCATCTTTCCTTTTTTTATATCCTTTATTGCAGATTCAATAGTTGAAAATTTGTCTTTTATCATAACTATACCCCTACATTTCATATTAATCGGGAAACTGTAAAAATTAAAACTTCCATTCGTTGCCTTTGCCAATTATAATCAGCAATCTTATAAAAAACTTTCTTTCTTTATTTATTTATTATTTCGTATATTTAAAAAAGAATAACAGCTATATTTATCTATAACTTTTAAATAACAAAATTTTAGAATTATAAAAAAGAAAGCTCGTCGTCATTACAAATAAAGTAATCAAGCAACTGTTGCTATCGTTGTTAATTGTAGAATTATAAATTGTAATCATCAATCTTAAAATATTCTAATCTTTTTAGTAAAAACCATTTTCTTTTAATAAATCAAATGTTATTTCTTTTTTATCATTTTTTTTATTTAGTATATTTTCTACATATTTTGCTAAAACATCAAGCTCAACATTTACCACATCACCAATTTTTCTTGTATGAAAAATCGTTTTATTAAATGTTTCAGGAATCATTGTAACAGAAAAATTTTCATCGTTATTTTTTGCAATAGTCAAACTTATACCATCTATAGAAACAAAACCCTTTTTTACAATATATTTTTTTATATCTTCATTTACTTTAAAAGATATAAAATAAAATCTATCTTCTTTTTTTATATCTATAATTGTTGTATTAGTATCTATATGTCCTGAAACAATATGCCCACCTAGCCTTGTATTTAAAGTTAATGCTCTTTCTAAATTAACTACAGAATTTTTTTTAAGTAAAGAAATATTTGTAATGTCACTTGTTGTAGGGCTATAGTCAAAACTTATTTTATTGTTAAATATTTTTATTACTGTTAAACATACTCCATTAACTGCAATACTATCACCAATTTTTATATCATCTAAACAAGTTTCTATTTCTAATTGTGAGTTTGTAATATTTACAACTTTACCAATATCTTCTACTATTCCTGTAAACATTTTAAAATTTTCCAACAATTAATATATCTTTATCAATTTTTTTAATTTCTATTTTTTTTAATTTTAAACCATCTTTTATATTTAATACACCATCACCTTCAACAAAAGTTTTTGCTGTTCTTCCCCCAACAATAATAGGAGCAACAAATAACATAACTTCATTTACTTTACCTGTTTTTAAAACAGCTGCATTTATTTCTCCACCACCTTCTACCATTATTTTTTTTAATGCCATTTTATTTAATTTTTCTATTACTACATTAAAATCTTTTTTGGCTTCTTTAAAATTTATTGGTATTAACTTTATACAATCTCTATGATAATGCAAAGGAATTGTTTTTATATTTTCATCATACAAAATTATTGTAGGAATTGTTCCGTCAACTACATTGTAAGTAGATGGTATTTCTAATTTTTCATCTAACAAAATTCTTACAGGATTTTTACCATATCTTCTTGAAGATAATATAGGATTATCTTTCAATACTGTATTTTTTCCCACAAGTATAGCATCAAATTGTGTTCTTAATTTATGAACCATTATTCTTGATTTATCGTTTGATATCCATTTTGAATTGCCACAAGAGGTTGCTATTTTTCCATCTAAGCTAATAGCTGATTTTATAAGAATATATGGTTTTACTTTTTTTATATGATTTATATAATCTTTATTTAAAATTTTTGCTTGTTTTTCTAGCACACCATTTATAACTTCTATTCCAGCTTTTTTTAGTTTTTTAAAACTTTTTCCACTAGTTAAAGGATTAACATCTTTCATTGCACAAATGACAGTTTTTATTTTTGATTTTATGATCAAATCTACACAAGGTGGACATTTTCCCCAATTGTTGCATGGTTCTAAATTAACATATAAAGTTGAACCACATACATCTATTTTTGAATTATTAATTGCAACAGCTTCTGCATGCTCTGCACCAAAAAATTTATGATAACCTGTAGATATTATTTTATTATTTTTAACTATAACACATGCAACCATAGGATTGGGATACACATATCCTTCACCTTTTTTAGCTAAATCTAAAACTAATTGCATATATTTTATATGTTCTTGCATAAAAATCCCGAAAGCATAAAAATAAAATATTATTCAATTATTACTATTCTTTTACCCCAAGTTCCATTTGCTTAAAGAAATCTTTATTAGACTTAGAGATTTTCATTCTTTTTGTGAGCTCTTCCATTACCTCTATTTGATTCATATTGCTAAATAAACCTCTCATTATCCACATTTTATTTTTTTCATCTTCACTTATTAACATTTCTTCTTTTCTTGTTCCAGATCTTAAAATATCTATTGCAGGAAATATTCTTCTCTCGGCAAGTTTCCTATCTAAATAAACTTCACAATTCCCTGTTCCTTTAAATTCTTCAAATATAACATCATCCATTCTACTACCAGTATCTATTAATGCTGTTGCTATGATTGTAAGGCTTCCCCCCTCTTCTATATTTCTTGCTGCACCAAAAAATCTTTTTGGTTTTTGTAAAGCATTTGAATCTAATCCTCCAGATAAAACTCTGCCACTTGATGGAATAACAGCATTATATGCTCTTGCGAGTCTAGTAATAGAATCTAATAGTATTACAACATCTTTGCCATTTTCTGCAATTCTTTTTGCTTTTTCTAAGACCATTTCTGCAACTTGAATATGCCTATCTGCTGGTTCATCAAAAGTAGAAGATACAACTTCCCCTTTAACAGATCTTTGCATATCTGTAACTTCCTCTGGCCTTTCATCTATAAGTAAAACCATTAAAGTTATTTCAGGATTGTTTGTTGCAATAGCATTTGCAATTTTTTGCAATAACACTGTTTTCCCTGTTCTTGGAGGAGCATTTAATAATACTCTTTGCCCTTTTCCAATAGGAACGAACATATCTATAATTCTTGTAGATATCTCATTTGTTTTAGTTTCTAAAACAAGTTTTTCGTTTGGATATAAAGGAGTCAAATTATCAAAAAAAGGCCTTTCTCTAATATTTTCTATATTAGTCTCTCCATTAATTTTTGTTACTTTTAAAAGTGCAAAATATTTTTCTTTGTTTTGTGGAGGTCTAACATATCCACCGACTGTATCACCTTTTCTTAAAGCAAATTTTTTAATCTGTTGTGGAGCAATATAAATATCATCAGGTCCTGATAGATAGTTGTAATCTGTTGATCTCAAAAAACCAAAACCATCATGTTTTATCTCTAATACACCTTCATCGTAAACTTGACCATTTTCTTTCATTTGTGCTTCTAGAATTTTTGCAATTAGTTCTTGCTTTCTTAATCCCATTATAGTTTCAAGTTTTAATTCTTTGGCAATTTTTGTAAGTTCTACCATAGTTTTTTTAGACAAAACAGTTAACTCATTATCAGACATTAAGTCCCCCTAACAAAATATAAAAGTAAACACTATTTACTATTTTAATCGCCTTCTAGATTATTTTTTTGATTTATACATACAATGATTCTATTAAATTTGACTATTTTTAAATAATTTTTTACTAATAAAAACTGAAAACTCTCTTTACTACTAAAAGATATCTATAGAAAATTTATCAACGAAGAAAAACTTGCAGACCATCTACTTACTACAAAAATACTTATAAAAACCTAAATATCAATACAAACGAGAGACTACTAATATTCTTTTAAATTTAACCACAACTTCAATTGATTGTATATTTTTTATTGTTTTATGTCAAGGTAATTCATT
>CAMVLN010000034.1 GCA_947168325.1 uncultured Elusimicrobia bacterium
AGCATAAAACACTATCAATGTCCACAAACAAACGAACACATCATGAGGAATTATCTCTATTGGAGCATAAGCTGCACATAAATGTAAAACCCCTGCTACTGATACCATAATGAAAGCAATAAATATAAATTTTAGTTGCTCTTTTTTATAGCCATGATAATAGTTATACCTTTTAATTAATAGATATACACTGTAAGAACAAACTGAAGAAAAAAATAACATATATGCAAAATATAATGGACCAGGAATTACATAAGTATTGGGAACTTTTGTTACAAAATCAATAATAAAAAAATTAGAATAAATAAAAAACAGAAAAAATAAAGATATAATATATGCTGTTTTTATTAGTTTTTTATTATCTATTTCCAATAAACTAAAAATAAAATTTAATATTGTTGCAGGTGCGAATACTGCCATTATATATAAAGTTCTTATACAAAATAATGCAAAATTATGATCTTTTATAGCACCACCTAAAAAAGGGAGCAATGTCCAAACACAAAATGTTATACTCATAATTGCAAATCTTATATTAACCTTTAAATTGGTATTAAAAAATGCAACTATAACTGAAATAAAACAAAGAACAGATGCAAGTAAAGATGAAAAAGAATAAAACATCCAATATTGAAAATTCATACAAAATAAAAACCTTATTAATTATAATGTTATAAACAAAACCAACAGTATTTTAGCAAACAAAAAAACTATTCTCTTATATCTATGTAAATAAATTAAAGAAAAATTTGCCAATTACCAAAAATTGAAATAAGAAATACAAAAAAACAAGCCTATAAACAAAAAATATATAAATTATTATAGAAAATAAAATGTTATAATTCGTAAATACTAATCTCTATCTCTAGTTAAACTTATTCCCTGCATATGACTTGTTTTTAACCAAATAAAATTCATTTCTCCATAAGGACCGCCAGTTTTACCAACTCCTCCATGACTAGATAAAAACATAGACATACCTATATGCCTAGAATTTATTCTAAGTAACCCACTTTTATCTATTGACCGTATAAATTGTCTTGTATAGAAAGCAGACTTTACCCACACAGAAGCTCTTAACCCATATTCATTACAATCTGCAATATTTATCATTTTGTTAAAAATATCTTTATCTTTATCTTTTTTATTATCTTTATTTGATGAAACTTTAATAATAGGAATAACTGGAAAAAAATTTTCTTCGCAAATACACTTTATATTAAGTAAATTAGGATTATTATCGTTAAATAAAACAAAAGTTGGTTGAAAATATGTTCCATCTTTATTTATATTACCATTATAATCAACTCTGTTTCCTCCACATAAAACTATTCCTTTATTTTTTTTTGCATCTTCAAAAGATTTAACACATTCTGCCATTTTTACGACAGGAGTTAAAATAGTTTTATCATTTGATGGTAAACCATATTGTATCTTTTTTACTTTTTCAAGCAAAATACTAACAAATCTGTCACAAATATCTTCGTGAACTATTAAAGTTTTTGGTACCATACATATTTGTGTAGAACCTAAAAAACAATCCATTGCAGCATCTGCTGCTTTATCTAAATTGCAATCATCCCAAACAAAAAAATTATCGTTACCAGATAATTCTAAAATAGGTTTTTTGTTACTTGCACAAATCTTATTTCCTATTTCTAATCCTTGCTTACTTGCTCCTGAAAAAAATATATCATTAACTTTTGGATTTTTTAACCACTCATCTAACATAGTTTTAGAATTTCCTACAACAATGTTTAAACATCCATCAGGGGCACCATTTTCTTTCAAAGCTTCTCCTACAATATGTTTCCAAACGAAAATTGTAGCTACAGGAATTTTTAAAGGTGGTTTTACTATTATTGTATTTCCTGATAACAATGCATATGCTCCTATTAAAGAATTAAGTGCAGATGCATTTTTAGGTGGAATAACAACGACTACTCCATCCGGTTTTCTTGCTAAATAAATTCTTTCATTTTTTTCATGTCCCAACTCTGTCCACAGTTCATCTTTATATAAATCTATTGATTGTTTACAAAAAACTTTTTGCATACTGTTATATTCCCATTCTGCAAGTTTTTTAGGATGCCCTTCTATAGATAACATTTTTAAAACTATAGATTTGTATTTTATTAATTTATCGTTTATTGTATATAGTATTTTTTTCCTTTTTAAAACATTAAATTTTTTGTATATTTTACTAGCTTTATATGCTGCTTCTATAGCTTTTTTATTTAATTCATTGTTACCAACACAGTACTTTGCATAAACATATTCATCTACATCTTCTGGAAGTTCACCTTTCTTTAATTTTGTAAGAACTTGATAAGTTTTTTTAAAATCTAAAATAGCTTTATCAGCATAAGGGAAATATTCATACTTTTCTGTATCTACATCTTTGCCATTAACAAACAAAAAAAATTGTTTCATAAACTGCTCCTGTACTGTTAATTATTTTTTGTTTCTAGTTTCCAACTAAGATATACAGTAATAAAAGAATCTATATCTCCATCCATAACTTTTCCAACATGAGATGTTTCTAAATTTGTTCTGTGATCTTTTACAAGTTGATATGGCATAAATATATAGGATCTTATTTGATTTCCCCATGCAATAAGACCTTTTTCATTATAATGCTTTTCATAGGATTGTCTTAACTTTTCTTGTTCATATTCATAAAGCTTCGCTTTTAATAACTTCATAGCTGTTGCTTTATTTTTTATTTGAGATCTTTCTGTTTGAGATTGAGCAACAATATTAGTTGGTAAATGTGTAATTCTTACTGCTGAATCCGTAGTATTAACATGTTGTCCACCTGCTCCTGTTGATCTATAAGTATCTATTCTTATATCTTTATCCTCAATTACAATATCTATATCATCATCAACTTCAGGAATAACATCTACACTTGCAAACGATGTATGTCTTCTTTTATTTGCATCAAAAGGAGAAATCCTTACCAATCTATGAACACCTATTTCTGATTGCAAAAAGCCATAAGCATATTCTCCTTCTATAATAAAAGTTATACTTTTTATACCAACTTCATCTCCATCTAGAATATCTATAGTATTAAAGATAAAACCTTTGTTCTCTGCCCATCTAGAATACATTCTAACTAACATTTGTGCCCAATCACAAGATTCTGTCCCCCCTGCCCCTGCATGAATTGAAACTATCGCATTATTTTTATCATGCTTACCAGAAAGTTTTGTTTTTACTTCTATACTTTCTACATCTTTTAATAATTTATTTTTATCTTGTTCCAATTCACTTAATAAACTTTCATCTTTTTCCTGATTTAAAAGTTCTTGTATTTCTAACAATTCATTTATTCTTTTTTCTAAACTTTTCCAACAATTTACATCTTTTTTTAAACTGTCAAGTTTAGACATCACCTTTTTTGCATTATTTTGGTTGTTCCAAAAATCTGTTGCAGTAATTTGTTTATCTAAAATTTCTATCTCTTTGATCTTATTATCTACATCAAAGAGACCTCCTTAGATTAGATATCTTTTTTTTCAAATCATTAAGCATAACTTATTTCTTCCGTTTAATTATAAAAAATATTATAACTACAAATATTATACACATATATACAAAAATATTCCCTACTTTTGTATAAATTGTTATATCACTATTTTGATAAGCATCTGAAATTAAAGAAATATTTTCATTAAGTTTTGTAAGATTAGAAATATTTCCTGCAGAATCTATAATTGCTGATAGCCCAGTATTAGCAGAAACTATAATATTTTTCCTATTTTCCACTGCTCTAAAAACATTCATTACAAAATGCTGATATGGAGCAAAAGAATCAAAAAACCATGCATCATTAGCATGATTAGTTAAAATTTTTGCACCATTTAAAACTAATTTTCTTGATAAATTTGGAAAGAAATTTTCAGAACAAATTGTTGAACCAATAAAAAGCTTATCATAATTAAAAATATTCATACAATTATCCTTAGAAAAATCACCCAAAGAATTGAATGTCCTAAAATATTTTGGTAATACTTTCCTAAAAGGAACAAATTCTCCAAAAATAATAAGATGATTTTTATTATGTTTATCTAAAATTAAACCTTCTTTTGTTATAGCAAAGATAGAGTTATACATATTTGTTCCATTATGATTACTAAAACTTGAACCACCAATTAAACTTAAATTAGAATACTTTGCTGTTTCTTTTACAACATCTTTTATATTTTGTTTATACTCTAAAGAACCTGGCAAAACTGTTTCTGGGTAAACTATTAAATCTATTTCTTTATTTTTAAATATAGCTGCATTTTGTTTTAATGTATTTAAAATTTTATTTCTATAACTTGTACTCCATTTGTTATATTGATTAATATTAGGTTGAACAATTCCAACAGATATTTTTTCTCCATAAGGATTAGAATATTTATTAACTTTAACATATCCATACATAAATATGGCAAAAAATATGCCTATAGCAACTAGTAAATATTTTTTTTCTTTTACATTTTGTAACCAATAAAATATCAACATATTGACTAATATTACTACAAAAGAAACCCCATAAACTCCTGTAATATCTGCAATTTGAATTACATATTTAAAAGAAGATTGAGAATATCCTATCAAATTCCAACCAAATGTTAACAAATAAGTTCTTATAAATTCAATAAAAACCCAACTAGCAGATGAAAAAAGTATCACAATTGTTACATTAAATTTTTTTTGAATATAATTAAAAGATATTGCCCATAACGAATAAAAAAATCCATAATAGGAATAAATAATAAATGAAAATAAAATAGCTTGAGAGAATAAAAAATAATAATTTAAAAAAAATAAAAGCCAAATACAAGAAATGCAATAACAAGTAAAACCAGTTATAAAGCCATAAAACAATGCTTGTTTTGCAGTTGATTTACTAGAGCAACAAAATAATAACGGAACAAAAGCTACCCATGCAAAATAAAAGGCATTTATTTTAGGAAAAGATATAGCTAGCAAAAATCCTGATAATATAGCCAAAAGAAAAAACTGTATTCTAAACTTTTTCACTTTTTATTTGAATAACTTACTTTACTATATATTGTATTATTAATTTGCTCCGCAACATTTTTTATATTTTTTACCACTGCCACAAGGGCAAGGATCATTTCTTCCTATTTTTTTTATATCTTTAGCAGAAATTTGTCTTCTATCAGTTTTTTTATTATCAATACAAGATTTTGTTGTATCAATATTTTGGTTTTGTGTGCCAATTGGCATCTGTCTTGCTGAAACATTAACCTGAACTTTAAATACATATTCTATTGTAGCTTCTCTTATTCTTTTCATCATATTATCGAAAAGTATAAAAGATTCTTTTTGATATTCAATTTTTGGATCTTTTTGTGCATAAGCCCTAAACCAGATACCTTTTTTTAATTGGTCTAATTCATACAAATTATCCTTCCATGATAAATCTATCATTTGTAAGAGAACCATTCTCTCTATATGTTTTAACAATTCTTCACCAAGATCTTCTTTCCTCTTATTATAAGCAACTTTTATTTTTTCTAATAAAATATCTTTAAGAGCTTCCCTTGTAAGATAATTTAACTCTTCTTTATTTGCTATTTCAAAATTTATGCCAAATGTTCTTGACATCCATGCATGAAAATGCACCCACTCCCATTGTTCTGGATAAATTTTTTCTGGTGCCCAAAGTTCAATTTTTTCTTCAACTGATTCAAGCAACATATCTTGTATAGTTTCGGAAATATCTTCTCCTTCAAGGACTTCGTTTCTTAATCTATAAACAGCTTCTCGTTGCTTATTCATTACATTATCATAATCGATAAGTTGTTTTCTTATATCAAAATCTCTTCCCTCAACCTTTTTCTGTGCATTTTCTACAGCTTTAGATATCCAAGGATGCTGAATATCATCACCTTCTTTAAGACCAAGTTTTTGCATAACAACCATCATTCTATCAGAACCAAATAATCTCATAAGCTCGTCTTGCATAGACAGATAAAATCTTGAAGCTCCCGGATCGCCTTGTCTTCCAGCTCTACCCCTTAACTGATTATCTATTCTCCTAGATTCGTGTCTTTCTGTTCCTATAATATATAAACCACCTACAGACTTTACAAATTTATTTTGTTCTTCATTACCTGCACCAAGCACAATATCAGTTCCTCTCCCAGCCATATTAGTTGCAATTGTAACTGCACCCTTTGCACCAGCATTTGCTATTATCTGAGCTTCAAGTTCATGATATTTTGCATTTAAAACATTATGTGGAATACCCTTTTTTCTCAACATTTGTGCAACTAATTCAGACTTTTCAATAGATCTTGTACCAACAAGAACTGGCTGACCTCTTTTCCAACATTCCTCTATATCTTTAACTATTGCATCATACTTTTCCTTTTCTGTTCTATAAATTACATCTGGATAATCTTTTCTTATCATTGGATTATTTGTAGGAACTTCAACGACATCTAATTTATAAATTTCCCAAAATTCTGTGGCTTCAGTAAGAGCTGTTCCTGTCATACCTGAAAGTTTCTTATACATCCTGAAAAAGTTTTGAAATGTTATTGTTGCAAGTGTTTGATTCTCTTGTTCAATTTTTAGATTTTCTTTTGCTTCAATTGCTTGATGTAGCCCATCAGACCATCTTCGACCCGGCATAAGTCTTCCAGTAAACTCATCCACAATCACGACTTCACTATCTTTTACTACATAAGCAACATCTCTTTTATAGAGCTCATGTGCTCTTATTGCCTGTGTAATATGATGAACCCACTCAGACTGCATATCATCATAAATATTTTTTACACCTAAAAACTTTTCTGCTTTTTGAATACCTTGTTCAGTTAAAACAACCGTGTGATTTTTTTCATCAACCAAATAATCATAACCCTTAGATAAATCTATACCATCATATTTTGCTTTTATTTCTTCATTTTCTGTTACATGTCTTCCTTTAAGCATAGGAACTATTCTGTTTGCAACATAATATTTATCTGTAGATTCTTCTCCTGGTCCAGAAATAATTAAAGGGGTTCTTGCTTCATCTATCAATATAGAATCAACCTCATCAACTATGGCAAAATTGAGTCCTCTTAAAACTCTTTGCTCTTTAGAAATTTTCATATTGTCTCTAAGATAATCAAAGCCCAATTCATTATTAGTTACATAAGTAATATCACAAGCATAAGCTGCTTTTCTATCTTCATCTGACACATCATGACAAATATTTCCAACTGTCAACCCTAGTGCATTATACACAGGTTCCATCCATTCTTTATCTCTTTTTGCAAGGTAATCATTTACTGTAACTACATGTACCCCTTTTCCTTCAATAGCATTAAGATATACAGGTAATGTTGCTACAAGAGTTTTACCTTCACCAGTCTTCATTTCTGCAATTTTGCCTTGGTTAAGTATATAACCACCTATCAATTGAACATCAAAATGTCTAAGACCTATAGTTCTTTTTGATGCTTCTCTTACACAGGCAAAAGCTTCTGGCAAAATAGAGTCTAACTTTTCACCTCTTGCCAATCTATCTTTAAACTCTTTGGTTTTTGATTTTAATTGTTCATCTGATAATTTTTGAATTTCAGGTTCTAAAGAATTTATTTTATCCACCACAGGCTTTATCTTTTTAATATCTCTTTCGTTTTGTGAACCAAAAATTGCACCAAATATTTCTTTAAGCATAGTTTGTCCCTTTTGTAATTTGTTCAATATTTAAATATTTTATGAATTCTATATTTTTTATAGATAAAATTCAAACAATTTATAATTTAAACACAAATGTGACTTTTTGTAATTATTATATATAATTGTATTGTGAGTTGAAAAAGTCCTAAATTTTTATATCCATTATCATCTTGCTACTTCTTTATTTTTTTAAAATATCCTGCAATTTATTTGGCTTGATATATATTTATATTTATACTTATTCTAAAGCAACAATAAGCTTTGGATAAAAAACTCCAATTAAGACCAAAATTAGAAAAATTAAGTAAAGATAATGCAATAAAAATATAAAAAATTGTTCGCCAATTACCTTTTATCTTTCTTAAAAATTCTTAACTTATCAACTAAATAAACACGAGCATTTAGTTGTATCTGTTATTTGATAGTTTCGTTTCTATTTATTCTTCTGTAAATTTGCTATATCAGAAATAGCTTTATCAAATCCTAAATCCAATATCCTAGCAATAATGTTCTTTATGTTATATAAAATATCATTTATTTTTTCTTGGTCTTGATTATTGAATTTTGATAAAACGAAATCAATTATTTTTGCATGTTCAGGTAAGGGGCCCATACCCAACTTCATTCTTGGAAAAAAAGATGTTCCTGTTTGTGTAATAATAGAATTTACTCCGTTATGCCCTCCAGAAGTTCCGGTTATTTTAAACTTATATTTCCCTATAGGTATTGAATAATCATCATATAAAACTAACATTTCTTGAGGCAAAATTTTATAATATTTTAGAATAGCAACTATAGGAAATCCCGAATTATTCATAAAAGTCATAGGCTTTGCCATAAGGATGTTATTCGTATTCCTTCTATAAAATACAATACTCGCCATATCATTCCAGTTTTTCCACGAAAGATTTGCTTGTTCAACAATCTTATCAACTACTTTAAAACCAAAATTATGACGAGTATTACTATATTTTTCTCCTGGATTTCCCAAGCCCACAACAAATTTTATATTACTAATCATATCTAACCATAAAAAAGTTTAACGAAAGGATTATATATTGAAAATTTTTTCAATAGTCGCTAAAATACAACTAATAAATAATTGATTATTACTGGCATAGAATCAAGAAGGAGTAATTAGATATCTTAAAATTTCTATAAAACATCATGAATTTTTTCAAGTTTTTATTACAAGTTCAAAAAACATCTTCAATTCAGTTTTTAAATTATAGTAACCTTCTCAATTTAACATTTATCTACTTATTTATTTTATGTATGTCCCCATATATCAACTATTTTCTTTTCAATACTATTTTTTTGCTCCATCTGTAGCTGCACCCTCTTCTTCTTTCTTACCCTTACTTATAACTTCTGGGGCTTGAGGTTCTGCTGCAGCTTCTGCCGGTTTTTCTTCTTCAACTGTTTGCCCTAATACAGTAACAACTACTGCACTTTTATCATGGTGAACATATTCTACTCCATCAATTTTAGGTAATTGTTCTACTGTTATATCGTCACCAACTTTTAATGCTGTAACATCCACACTAATTTTTGAAGGCATATCAGTAGGTAAACACTGAACCTTAATTTCTCTCATAACATGTTCTAATGTTCCCCCTTCATTTTTTACACCATCAGCAACACCTTCAACATGTATAGGAACAAGAATTTCAATTTTTTCTGTTAAAGAAATAGACTGAAAATCTATATGATTTGGAGCTTGTGTAAGAATATGTCTTTGTAATTCTTTTACTATTGACGGTTTTGATGAATCTTTAAATTTTAATTCAACTATAACATTCGCACCTTCTTTTTCTATTATAGACATAAATTTTTTTGCATCAACACTTATTGCTATGGGTTGTTCCTTCTTGCCATAGAACACTGCTGGAACTTGCCCTGCTTTTCTAATAGTATTCAAATTTTTTGTTACATCTCTAACTTGTGCTTCTAAAACTACCTGCTTCATATCTCCCTCCATTTATGCTTCTACTATTTATTTTTAAACGAAAAGTTCACTAATAGACTGATCTGTAGATATTCTTTTTATTGCTTCCGCTAATAAATCTGCAATTGACAATATCTTAATTTTTGGCAAATCTTTTTTGTGAACTATTGAATCTGTAATTGCCACTTCTTCTAACGAAGAAATCTTTATTTTTTCTATAGCTTCACCAGACAGCACTCCATGAGATGCTGCAGCATAAACTTTCAATGCTCCAGCTCTTTTTATTGCATCAGCAACTTTTGTTAATGTTCCCGCTGTATCAATCATATCATCAAGAATAATCGCATTTCTACCTTTAACATCACCAATTATATTCATAATAGCTGCTTCGTTTGGTCTAGGTCTTCTTTTATCTACAATGGCTAAATCTGCATTAAGAAGCTTTGCAAAGGCTCTTGCTCTTTCCACTCCCCCTGCATCCGGTGAAACAACTATTGGATTATGTAGTTTTAAATTTTGGAAATATTCTAATAGTACTGGTCTTGCATATAAATGATCTACTGGAATATCAAAAAAACCTTGAATTTGCCTTGCATGTAAATCCATCGTTAAAACTCTATCTATTCCTGCAACTGTAATAAGATTTGCTATAAGTTTTGATGTTATTGGAACTCTCGGTTCTGCTTTTCTATCTTGCCGTGCATAACCATAATAGGGAATAACAGCTGTTATCCTTCTTGCAGAAGCTCTTTTTAGAGCATCTGCTATTACTAATAATTCCATAATATTTTCATTCACTGGAGCACATGTCGATTGAATTATAAAACAATCTGCACCTCTAACTCCATCAATTATTTTTACCTGTATTTCTCCGTCACTAAATCTTCCTATTTTTGCAGGAGTTAACTCTATTTTCAATTGCCTTGCGATAGCTTGTGCTAAATCAGGATTTGCATTACCTGCTATAAGTTTTAGCTTCATTTTATCCTCTTATTTTTTTCTTTTACTATTTGTCTTTCTCTTGCTATTGCTAGTTTATTAGAAGAGATATTATCTGTTATTGTAGACCCTGCTGCTATAAACACTTTGGAACCTATGTTAACAGGAGCAACTAAATTAACATTTGAACCTACAAAAACATCATCTTTTATAATAGTTTGAAATTTATTTTTACCATCATAGTTACAAGTAATCGTTCCTGCACCTATATTAACATTTTTTCCAACGATTGCATCACCTATATATGATAAATGGTTTATTTTAGAACCATAGCCAACTACAGATTTTTTTACTTCACTAAAATTTCCAATTCTAACATTTTCTTTTAAAACAGAATTTGGTCTTAAATGAGCAAAAGGACCAACTTTAACACCTTTTTCTATTTTAGATTTTTCTATATAAGAATTTGTTATAAAAACATTATCAGCTATTAAAGAATCTTTAATTGTTGTATCAGGGCCTATTATACAATTTCTGCCTATTTTTGTGTTTGCCTCAATATAAGAGTTAGGTTTTATTATTGTATCTTGACCTATAACAACATCAGTATCAATATAGGTTGTCTCTGGATTGATTATAGTAACACCCCTTGCTAGAAGTTCATTGTTTTTTCTATCTCTTAAAATCTTATTGGCAACAGAAAGTTGTTTCCTAGTATTTACACCTAAAATTTCTGTTTCATTTGTAAGTGCAACAGCATCCGTCTTATATCCATCTTTATTTAATATTGCAATTACATCTGTAAGATAATATTCTTTTTTATTATTCTTATTATCTACTTTAATTAATGCTTTCCAAAGAACTTGCAAATCAAAGCAATATATTCCACTATTTATCTCTTTATTTTGTTTTTCTTGATTGGTTGCAGAACTTTCCTCAACTATGTAAACAACCTTTCCTTTTTTATCTCTAACTATTCTTCCGTATCCGAAAGGATTCTCTATAATACCCGACAAAACAGTTGCACTATTTTTATTTTTAATATGATACTTTAATAAACTTTTTATAGTTTTTGATTGAACTAATGGAGTATCTCCACACATAACAATCAATTGCCCATCAAGATTTTTTAGTTTATCTTTAGCACACAAAAGAGCATGAGCAGAACCAAGTCTCTCTTTTTGAAAAACATAGTCTATATTGTATTTTTCTAAACACTTAATAACTAAATTAGAGCCACTTCCTACAACAACTATAAGTTTTTGCATTTTAACTGCTTCTTTCATACACTCTACAACATGAGAAATTAACTCTTTTCCACAAACCTTATGCAAAACCTTTGGCAAACAAGATCTCATTCTTGTGCCTTCACCAGCCCCAAGTATTATACCATAAACATTATTCATAATTATTCATAAATTCCTACTAAAACAGTATCCCGCGAATTCTACAAAATTATTATGGTTTTTTCAAACTTTCGTATAGGTTCAATATATATTGGATATTTTAGGAGAAATCAATTTATTATTAAAATGTTTATTAATAAATTATAATGGTGTTATATATTTTAAACATTTAAATATAAAAAACAAAAGTTATGTTTTTTTATCAACGAAAATACTCTTCTTTACAATTTTTAGTACAAAATAATTTAAATTTGAAATAGGGCAAT
>CAMVLN010000035.1 GCA_947168325.1 uncultured Elusimicrobia bacterium
TACTTGCACTGAACCACTAACATTAGGATCTATATTTTTTATTAACTCTGTATTTGATGCAAGCACATCAACATCTTTCAAATATATTCTTCTTACTACCGAACCCGCTACACCGCCAAGCCTTATTCTACCCGGCATTAAATATAATAAATTTGTTCCCATTGATGTTATTTGTTTTTCAAGAGATTTCTGTGCCCCGTTACCAAGTGCAAGCATAGAGATAATTGATGCAACACCAATAATAATACCTAGCATAGTTAAAATTGATCTTGTTTTATTTGAAATTATTGCCCTTATAGCTGAAAAAAAGTTTTCTGCAAATTCTGCAATACTTAAATGAGATGTTTCTTTTTTTATTTTTATAGGATTATTTTCCTTTTTTTCTTTTTCTTTTTGTTGTGTATCTGATAAAACTTGGCCATCTTTTATCATTATAAGTCTGTTAGCCCATTTAGCAATATCTGGTTCGTGAGTAACTAAAATAACACTTATACCTTTTTTATTTAAACCTGTAAGTATCTGCATTATTTCGTTAGATTGTTTTGAAGAAAGGTTTCCTGTTGGTTCATCAGCAAATATTATTTTTGGATCATTTACTAACGACCTTGCAATAGCAACTCTTTGTTGTTGACCACCAGAAAGCTGTGTAGGTTTATGTTCAACTCTATCACTAAGTCCAACTTCTTTAAGCAACTTTTCTGCCCTTTCTTTTCTGTTTGTTCCACCAGAATATACAAGTGGCAAAGCAACATTGTCGCAAGCAGTCATTTTATTTAATAAATTATATTGTTGAAAGACAAAGCCAATAATTTTTGACCTTAAAAATGCTGTTTGATTATCGTTAAACTTTAAAACATTCTGTCCATAAATTTCATATACACCACCCGTTGGTCTATCAAGTAGACCCAAAATATGCATTAAAGTAGATTTACCAGAACCAGAAGGTCCCATAATTGCTACAAATTCCCCTTCTTCAACTGTTAAATTTATACCTTTTAAAATTTCAAGTTTATTGTCGCCAATGGTATAAACTTTTGTTATATTTTTTATTGATAGTAGTGGTTTATGTTCTTTTTTGTTTACCATAATTATTTTTTTGCAACCTTATTTAAAATTTCTTTATTTGTTTTTCTTTTTTGTGGTCCCATAGATAAGAACCCTTTTGTTTCCTCTTTTGATAAAGATATGTTATAGCTATCTTTCTTTACTAAAATAAAATTACCTTTGGAAAGTCCTTGTGTTACTTCAATATTGTCTCCGTCAAGAATACCTGTTTTTATAGCAACTTTCTTTTGTTGAAAATTTTCTTGTGGAACTAAAACAAAAGTATTTCCTTTTTCATCTTCTTGAAAACTATCCCAAGGAATAACAACCGCATCTTTAGTTTCTTTTACTATAATATCTATATTTGCTGTCATTAAAGATTTAAAAAATGGTGGTGTTTTTTCTGGCCTAATTTTTACATAGTATGTAATAACATTACTAACATTTTTACCTTCTTCAAGAATTTGGAAAACTTTACCTTTTATACTACTATCTTTGTATGCATCTAATGTTATTGTTGCTAGTTGCCCTGTTCTAATTTTTCCAATATCTGCTTCATCTACACTTGCTACAACTATCAATTCATCTGCCAATGCATACAGAATATCATTTGTAGATATTGTTTGTCCTTCAACAACATTTTTCAAAATTATTTTTCCATCCATAGGTGATATTACAGGAGTAGGTTTATATGTATTTTCCCAAGTATCAATACTTTCTTGAGGATTAGATCTAACTGCATCAAGAATAGCTACTCTATCGTTTGAACTTAAGTATGCTAGCACCTGCCCTTTTTTAACAGTGTCGCCTTCTTTTACTAAAAGTTTGTCTACCCTACCTGAAACCGTTGGCTTAATTTCAACTCTATTTAAAGCAGAAACTTCGCCTGTTGTATCAATTATTTCTTTTACATCTGCAGTTGATACTTTATAAGGAACATATTGAATTTGTTCTATTTTTTCTTTTTTACCTTTAAGTTGATAAGTTATTATTATTCCTAGCACAAGCAATATTACAAAAATTATTACTACTTTTTTCATTTTATTTCTCCATTTGTTCTACCTAAAACTTTATCTATTTTAGCAACTGCTAAATTATAGTTGTGTAAAGCTAAAAGATGTGACATTTGGCTATTTACATATTCTTGTTCTATATCTTGCCAAGTTTGAAATTCCATTGTACCAGCTCTATACTTTACTGTAGCTTCTTTTTGCCTTTGTGTAGATGCCTCTAGTAACATATTATATATTTTTATATTATCTCTAGTTTGTGCTATATCTGCTAAATGAGATTCAAGAGTTGTTTTAGTAGATAATATTGTTTGATTATAGTTCTCTTTAGCTTTATCTAAAGAAGTTTGTGCAGATTTTATACTATTAACTGTGCTTGTTATACCACCAGAAAGTATAGGGTAATTTAAAGATACTCCTAAATTCCAACTTCTTGTATCTGCTGGAGGAAAAGGATTTGTTTTGTCTGCTATACCAATTGATGCCGAAGCTGATATATTTGGATAAAGATTCCCTTTAGAAACATTTAAACTACATTTTGTTATTTCCAATGTTGCCAAAGATAAAATAACCTCTGGGCAGTTCATCACTTCTATATCTATATCTAAATTAATATTTTTTTGAATTTCTATCAACTTATAATCAACCACAAAATCTGTACCTAAATCCCGCCCTAATACTTGAGACAAAGTTCTTTTTGCTACAGTTAAATTTCTTTTTGCATTTTCTACATTTACATAAGCAGACTGTTTTTGTGCTTGTGACTTTAACATATTACCTTTACTTTCTTTACCCCCTTCATATTGTAATCTAACAATATCTGCTGTTTGTTTTCTTAAATTATAAATATTTTCTAAAAGTGTAATGTTTTCTTGAGCATAACACATTTGTATAAAAGCTTCTTTTATCAAATAGTATACATCTGCTGAAGTTTTTGTAAGTTGAGCTACAGTTTTGTTAATGCTCGCCTTTTTACTATTTATTTGAGCCGAATCACCAAAACTATATATTATTTGTGAAGTATTTAAACTTGCACTCCAATTATTTATATTAGGATTATCACCACTTCTTGAAAAACCATATCTAAAATTTACAGATGGATAATATTTATTTAATATTACATTATAATCATATTGGGCAATTTGTAAATCTTGTTTTGCCATTAAAAGAGTTTGATTTGTTTTGTTTGCTATATCTATACAATCTTGCCAGGTATAATGTTTAGTTTGGCAATATCCAAAACTCGCTATAAACAACATTCCTAAAAAACAAAATATTTTTTTCATAACTTATCCGCCCTTACTTATCTGTTATCTATTCTGTCTTTATTTAAAATACTGTCTTTTAAAGTATGTCCATATTAAACCGATATTTGTTAAGATATTCTATCAATTATATTAGACAATGTGTATCAAAAGATTATATTTTAATACATTTTGAGAAAATTTGTTATACTTCTTTTGCTTTGTTTAAACTTTCTGTTGTTTTTACTAATCCATCTGCTGCTAATCCTACATCTATATATGAATTTTCTACTTTTACACCTATTGTTATTTCTGTTTCACTGTGTTATTTCGTTCTTGCTACTACATATTTAGCATTTGCTTATTTCATAGTCAACTGCACTATACAAGTTTATATTTGATTATATGTCAGTTCCATCTAGGTTCTTGACTCTTACTAGTTCACCGTTTTCGTTTATTGTATTCCTTGATTTCATTATGATATTGTCTTTAGCTATAAAATTTGTTCCTATGCTCTCTATTTTGACTTATGACACCAGTGTTATTTTGCCATCATTTACTATGTTTGATACTACATTTTTCTCTTTCTCGTTATATAAACTATCTGTCGCACCGCCTGTAAATAAATTTGAACTACTTGAACTTTTCTATTCTATTACATGCTCTACTACAGGGTTTATGTATATGCTATTTGCTTAATGTAGTAATATCTCATCTTCCTCTGCTGTTAGATTACTACTGTTATCTTTATTTCCTAACTTATCTTGTTGCCATCTTCGGTGAATTGAACATTTTATGTTCCTATATTGTTAGTTTATATGGTGTTGCTCGCTATCATCTTTTTTGGTCCCTAGATATTCCCTTCCATATTCTATGCTTTTTCTATGTTAATATCTCATCATGATATCATCTTTACACTCTTGATAGGCATGATGTTGTATGTTTTATAATCTATATCCTTTTTGTTCGCTATCGTTTCTAATCCTAAAGCCCCATACACAAATAATCTTGCTGTTAAGGCTTTCTCTTGTTCTTCTTTACTTTTATCATCATGATAATCCACTTTCCAAAAATTTACACTCTTTAACCCTAACATATTTAATCCATCTTCTGTTTTTAAATATGTATATCCACTAGAAAGTATATCCATTGTATAAAAAGATATTTCCCATTTTGATCTATCTTTACCTACTTCCATATCTACTTTATAAAATCTTGCCCCATTTCCCACTATTATTTGCCTTGTTTTTATACTAGATACAAAAACTTTCCCCATTTTTATGTCTATTGCCTTGCCTAACAAAATATCGTTCTTATTATAAAAAATTCCTTCTGTATTGATATTTAATCTATTTTCTGCTTTTACTTTACCATTATTTACTGCCTCTTGCACTTATATTGTTATTTTGTGCCCTTCTATAGTGCTTATATTCTTTTTCTCACTTATATCTGAAAACTCCATCAATAAAACCATCTTGACTGAATTTTCCACCTAAATTTATTTCTATATATTCTCCTAATATTTTCCCTACTGTTAAATTGGAATATGTGTACTGGTATGCTATATTATAACTTTCATAATAATTTTTTGTATAGCAACCCATGTTCCATTTATCTTTGGTTCCCATTATTGTATACCTATACTCTAACACATAATCAAACATATATGCTTTGTTTGTTAAGTTTATCGCATATATACTCAACTTGTTTTGTGCCTGTATTACTGAACTTTCATTCAATATATCTTATGTTTTTATATATATTTCTTTCCCTATTATTTCCTATGACAACGAGTTATATATTATATTTGCTATTTCATAACTATCTGCCCTATAACATCCTATGCCTATACCGCTATCCCTTGATACTCTTTTATTTACTCCTATAACTCTTCCAACAGGAATTTGTGTTAAAACTCCAGAATTATATACCCTTTCTGCTGTTGTAGAATAAATTTTTATTCCAAATTTTCTTAAAACTTGTTTTCCCGCTTCTATAATTCTACCAGAAACAATATATTTATTTGTAATTTGTGATAATTTCGCTTTCGTATAATTACCATTACCAATTTTTATTAAAAAATTATCCTTTGATAATATTCTTAATGCCAGTATTATTTGTTTTTGGTCATTACTAAACAAATAAGAATCCGATATAACAAAAGATAAATCTTTTGAATTCTTTATTTTTTTATAAATTTTTAAAATTAAACTTATTTTTCTATAGATAATCGCCTACAAAAATTAGTCACTTATTGATATGTAAAACACATATTTTTTATAAAAAAATAAATTTATTTATTTTACTTTATTGAATCTTTTCTCAATTGAAATTATAAATTGGATGTTTTTATTCATATATTTAAGATATAAACTAATATATATCTTCTTCTGTAAATTCGGTATATATATTCTTTTATTTTAATTTCAGTATCATTTCTATTTCGAAAAAATTAAGTACAAAAATCGATACATACATATTCAAATTGATATCATTACTTAATTTATCGTATAAAAAATAGATTTTACCATAACCATCAATAGAATATTTAAAAAATTCATTATAATTATTTTTTTACTAAAAGGAATCTTCTCTGCTTTTTTATATCTTTTTTATCTAATACCACATATCTGTAGATATTTTGTTCTCTATTTAATTTCTTAAATTCTTCAAAATCAAATTATTTTTTATAAACATCTATAGATAATGTTTTTCTAAATTCTGTTCCCAATAATTTGCCAACATAGATATAGTTGTAAGTGATGAATAATTATAATATTGAAAGAAATTTTTATTTTTTATATGTTTTATTTTATATAAAATTATTCAGAAATATAAGAAAAAAGTTATTTAGTTTTTTCCCCTTGCAAAAACATTTTAAACTCTAATACTTTATAATATTTCATTTTCTTGTCTTTTTGTTAATAAGAACATATTCTAAATTATAATAAACTGCCTGATTTGAAAAAAGAAATTACAAACGGTGCAAATAATAAAATAAATATTGTTGGTATTATCAAAATAGTCATTGGTATCAACATTTTTACCGGTGCTTCATGTGCCTTTTTTTCTGCTATTTGTACATTATCATTTGTAATTTGTTGTGCTATTTTATTTAAGCCTTCAGTCAACCCTGTTCCTGTATTTAATGAAATAGTTATTGCTTTTACAAATGTTCTTAACCCAACAATATTATATTTTTCTGCAAGTTCTTTAAATGCAATTTTTATATCTATACCTAATGATACTTTATCTATAATATTTTTTAGTTCAGCTATTAAATCTCCCTCTAAAATAAATATTATTCTGTTTATGGCACTATTAAAATCTATACCGGAATAAATCATTATAGCTAATAAATTTGCAACATCCGGCAACTGTTTAATAATATTATTTATTCTTTTGTTGTATTGTTCACAAAGTTTTAAGTATGGCAAAATTAAAAATAATAGACCTATACATACCATAAAAAAAATATCAAAACCAAAAACAATCACTGAAATAAAACAACCAATAATTAATGCAATTATTTGTATAAAAATAAAGTTATATGAATTTATTTTTATATTATCAAAATCAAAAATTTTTAACATATCATCTAACTTATTTGTATATTCAATAAAAGGTTTTAATTTAATATTTTTAAATATTGGAATAAAAATATTTGAATATTTTATTAAATACATTATAAAAATTTTTGATTTATTATTTATGCTACTATAGAAATTTTGTTTTGCATAAAAACCAGATAAAAATAATCTAGTTGTAGAATATAATAAATAAAACGATATAAACAAAAATATAAAAGTTAAAAATAAATACATCATAATTTAATGTCCGCAATTTTTTTCATAATAAATGAGCCAACTAATATCATAATAACACAAACTAACAAAATAATATTTCCTAAAAATGTTGTAAATAAAACTGATACTACATCAGGTTCAATAAAATAAATTAGCCCAACTATAAAAAAAGGAATAAAACTTATAATTGAACCTGAAAATCTTACCTGAGAAGTCAATACATCAACTTTTGAAGTTAATGCAAGTTTTTGATTTATTGAGTTTTCTATTTTAGATAAAATATCAGAAATTTTTATACCTGTAGAATTTGATATTCTTATAGAGTCTACAAAAAATTTATATTGTTCATTTTTAATATTATCACAAGATTCTTTTAATGCTTTCTCTAAACTTATCCCTAACTTTATTTTGTTAGATATTTCTTTAAACTCTATTGATATTTTTCCTTTTGTTTGGTTAGATATTGACTCTATTGTTTGTGTAACAGATTCACCTGAAGAAACTGCATTTCTAAATGATCTAATTACTTCTACAATTTGTTTATCTATTTCCTTTTTATCTTTTTGTTTTTTATTGATAGTATTCATTTTTATGTAATATGCAAATACTAATGTTATCATTATTGCATAAACTATATTTAAGATTATTGATACAACAATAAACAATGCAACAACTAACAACATTTTTTTTCTATTATTATTTTTTACTGTTGCAATATTTTTATTTCTTTTAATAGAAATATTTTTTGTTTTTACTTCTAACAAAATATAATAAACTAACAAAAAACAAGAAACTAAAAATAATGATAAATAAAATATATTTAACATAATTTACTATTTACACTTTTAACAAAACATTTTTCTTGTTCGTTATATGCAAAAACTGGAACTAATTTATAATTATTATTATCTACTTTTTCTAGAAATGAAATTTCTGAAATTTTTCTTGAACCATCTGAACATCTTTTTACCTGAACAATAATATCTATCGCTGAAATTATCATTGACACTATAGATTTTTCTGGTAAATCAAACCCTGCCATTAAAGACATCACTACTAATCTTGAAATTGCATCTTGGCAAGAGTGAGAATGAACAGTTGTCATAGAGCCATTATGCCCTGTATTCATTGCTTGCAACATGTCTAAAGTTTCTGCTGCTCTACATTCTCCAACGATAATTCTATCAGGTCTCATTCTTAAAGAGTTTACCACTAATTGCCTTATAGTAATTTCTGATGTTCCTTCTAACGATTTTGGTCTTGATTCTAACCTTACAACATGTTCTTGTTGCAATTGCAATTCTGCAGAATCTTCTATGGTTATAATTCGTTCTTTTTCTCCTATAAAAGAAGATACAATGTTTAATAAAGTTGTTTTTCCAGAACCTGTTCCACCAGAAATCAAGATATTTTTTTTATTTGAAACTGCAACTTTTAAAAAGTCTAACATTTCTTGATTTATTGAGCCATAATCAATAAGATTTTGCCCCGACAATTTATGTTTAGCAAATTTTCTTATTGTTAGTACTGGTCCACACAAAGATATTGGGGAAATAACAACATTTACTCTTGAACCATCTTTTAATCTTGCATCTACTATAGGGGAAGTTTCGTCGACATGTCTTCCTATAGGGGCAACTATTCTATTTATAACTATTTTCAATTTATCTATATCATTAAACTTTATATTTGTTTTTTCTAACTTACCTTTTTTTTCAATATATATATTATTTAAACCATTTACCATTATTTCTGTAATATTTTCATCTGCTAGCAAATCTTCTAATATACCAAATCCAACTATATCATCTATCAATTCTTTTGATAATATTTCTTGTATGTTTGTAGAAATTTTTATTTCATATAAGTTAAGTAATTCTTGAATTTTTACTTTTATTATATTTGATAAAATGTTCCTATCTTCTTCTTTAGCATATTCTTTCATTTTGGCAACTAAATCTTTATGTAATTTTTCTTTTAAAAGAATATATTTATTAGAACCTATTGAATAATTATTTATATCAACTGTATCAGTAGTAGTTTCATTATTTTTTGATATTAAATTTATAATATTGTTTATTCCTATAACAAAATCGTTCTTATCGTCATTGAACATAAAATTTTTATTCTGAACTTCCTGTTGAATTTTAGAATAATAATTTATAAATATTGAATTTTTTGGAACTAATTTTGTTTCTTGTTCATCAATATTAAAATCAACTTCTGTTTTAAAAATTACTGGAAATATTTCCATATCTTTTATTTTATTAATTACAATATCTGAAAAAATACTTTTATAATTAAACAAGGATATTGGCTCCTTTACTATTGGACACAAAACAACATCTGTTATATTTAAAATCTTTTGCAAATAGTTATTGTTTATGGTAGATATAAATATATTGTCATATATTTCTGATAATGCTCTTATTATAAAATTAAAGTTATCATTGTCTAATATTTTACTTATATCCTTCGCACATACAATATCATTATCACAATTAAAAAAAGTTTTTAACATAGGTATATTTATATCTAAAATAATATTTAATATATCATCTAAATATTTTATATTTTTCTTACCATAATAAGACCATATTATGTTGCTGTTAGGCCTTAAATCTATAATGATATTTTTATTTTTATGTTTTGAATATATAAAAGACAACCCTCTTAATAAATTAGTTATGTTTTGAGAATTTTCAATTTGTAATAAAGAAACTATTTTTGAATTTTCCATTATTTTTGATAATATTTTTTCATTATTTCATTTAATTCTTTTTGGTTCTTTTGTATTTGTGAAAATTGCTGATTGTTTGATTGACTTTTTGTGTTTGATGAGGCATTTTCATAAATATTATCTATTTTTATAATTTTTGTATCTCCTATCCTTTCATCTGCTGTTGGTCGCAAAACTAATTTTAATATTCCTTTTTCTTGAGCTAAAAATATTTTCTGTGCTTCTTCTATAGAAACCGCTAATGTTATAGGAACATTTGTAGAAACAAGTTGTTCTTCAATATCTTTATTATTTTTTACTGCACCAATAACATCTTTTCCCACTGCTAAAACCAAAATATTCTGTAAAATTACACAAGATGCTTCTTCATAGTTATGATTTTTATTTTCATATTCTGCTATTGAAATTAAATCTACTTTACTTCCAGATGTTATAATTCCATTTACTTCGTTATAATTAAAAACTAAAGTTATTGCTTTTTTATCATTTGGAATTGTGTTTGATAAACCAAGCCCCGATGATATTGAAGATACTTTTGAACTGGTAATTTGTTCTCCTTCTTCAAAAGAAATTACAGATATGTATATTGGTTTATTATCTATATAAAAATTTTTTATATTTGATATATATTTTGGTTGTGCATACTGTTTAGGTACAGCAATTTCCTTTAACATATCTTTTGTTATAACTTTCCCCTGCTCAATTTTTTGATTTGCAACAACAACTTTTACTTGTTGAGACATATTCTTATTTTTTTGCCCTACATCATACAAATACAATGTTGCAAATACGGCAGACAACCCAGCGAAAATAATTATAAACAAAATATTTTTTTTCATTTTTACTGTCTTACATCGCTTCAGTTTCTATTGTTTCATTTGCATTAGAAAACATTTGTTTTACATTTTTACCAAACAATTTTACTCCTGCAATAACAACAATTACAGCCAAAACTATTATAAGAATATATTCTACCATTCCTTGCCCTTTTCTATTTTTCAACATTTTTTGCTCTCCTCAAAAAATTATTTTCTTCTATGTTTTTTATTGCTACAGCCACTACCAGCCAAAACTGATAATTTTGTTTTTATTTCAAACTCTTTCTTACCAATAAAACTCAATATTTTAGGAACATCATAAGAATAAGTTATTGTTACAGTAGAAAGTTCATGACTTGGTACACCCATTCCCTTAACAAAATTATAAATACTATTTAAATCAAATATATTATCTAAACCTAAACTTTGAAAATCTTTTATATCTACATTTACTTCTTTTATTTTTTTTATATCTAATCGTCTTCCCTCTATCATTTTGTGTGTTAAATAATTTTCAATATCTTTTTTTATATCGGTTGCAGATAAATTTGTATTTGCAATCATATCAGTTCCATATCTTGTAGCAGAAATCAATTGTTGCCATGTTAAAAGAATCCTTGCAAACCAAATAACAGAAAATATTAATACAACCATTATTGGAAAAATAAAAGCTGCCTCTACAAATGCTTGCCCTTTATTATTTTTTATCATTTTTCCTTTTCATCATTTCATTTTTTATTGAAAACATAAGGCGAGACATTGTAAAAAAAAGACTTATTTTTGTCAAGCAAGGGTATGTAACCAACTACATGTATTTGACAAAATAGTAAATAAAAAATATAATGCGGTGCAGATAGATATAATCGCGGGGTGGAGCAGTCCGGTAGCTCGTCAGGCTCATAACCTGAAGGTCGTAGGTTCAAATCCTGCCCCCGCAACCATTGAAAATATTTAATGGTCCTTTTTCTGCTTTCTCCAGCGATCGTATTGTATCTTTCGTTAACTACTTGCAAGGTTCTATTTTATGGTGTTTGTTTTTTCCTTTTTTCAAGAGCAGATGAATTTTTTACGGTTGCATTTGATAAAATCAAGTATTTGTATATAGTGCTATCAGTCTAATACTAGATTGTTTTGTTCTGTTTTGAATTAATTTGTAATGAATGCTAAGTTTTTAATAATAAGGTTTAGTGTTTACATATCAATTACAAAGCTTCATAAAGAGTTAAACTATATAACACCAATAGAATTTATTAATAAAGTTTTAATAAACTAATTTTATTTAAAAGATTCAATGTGTTATGAACGGGGGGTTACACCTCCATATGATTTTTTTAAATAAAAATATGCTGTATAGATTGTTCTCCTAAAAGTCCAATATGTGTTGAACGACTACAATGCATTGACTTTTTATATTATTTTAGATATAATGCTCAAACTTGTATAAGTTTTGTAAGTATGGATGTGTTTTGTTGTGCATTTATTACGGTTATGTACGGGCTTTTCTGCTAATTTTGCATATATTG
>CAMVLN010000036.1 GCA_947168325.1 uncultured Elusimicrobia bacterium
ATGATGATTTATTATTTTTATTGTTAAAGTTATTTAAACTTGTAATAAATTTATTATAATCAGCAGTTCCTTTATCATTTATTTTTCTTGAAATTATCATAGGTTCTATATCTGACGGTCTATTAGGTATATAATATTGTTCCAACCAATCTAAGTATCTTTGTATTTGAATTGTTATTTCAGGATAAGCATTAGTTGATTTTAATTCTATAGGTATTATTTTTCTATTTATATCTTTGATAGAAAGCATAATATCTATTTTTTGCATACCTACACCACAAGAAACTTCATTCCCTAACCACTCAATATTATAATTTTTGAATATATTAATATTATTTATATTCTGCAAAATATATGTTTGCAAATGTGCTTCAAATTGATTGCCTTTATTATATTTCCTTATTAATCTTGGTAGTATATTAATTTTATCTTGCCTGCCTTCATATTTGTTTGTCTTTTCTATGTTAATAATTTTTTGATTGTTTTTATCAAAAGAAAAATTGTTTCCAAATAATATTCGTCTTGAATTCTTTTTTCTAATTAAATCAATAAGTCGTTCACTTTCATATATAGTAATCATTGTGTTTCCACGATTTCCTTTTAATTTTCTATATATTAAGCTCCATAACATTTGATTTGGTGATTGAATATTTTTTATTTCATCCAAAGCTTCCCATTCAGTAACACCATCTGCATAAACTTGTTCAGGTTCAATCAATGCTCTAAATGTTAGCGATTTTTTCAAAAGTTCTTTTAAATATTGTTTTTCATCATTGTTATCTAAAAAAGAAAAATTTCCTTTTATCTTGAAAACACCATAAAACTTACCATCAAAAATTTTTTCTTTTTTGTTTTGTTGTAAGTAAAATATTACATAATCTCCTTTCCTTACTCTTTGGATATCAGCCATCATTCCAAGTAAATTGTTTTCTGTAGTAGAGAATAATTTGCTATTAGATGTATCGTTAAAATCAATTTTTCTATCCTTAGCACCAGTTCCAACAAATAAGTATTCTAAGTGATATTTAAAAGTTGTAGAGTCAACGATAAAAACATGTGTTGTAGCCACAATTATACCTTCTTATGTTTATTATTTTTCATCAAGTAATTTCTTTGAAATAGATTCAGCCACTTCTTTTGTTATTTTTCTAACACTTTCCTTTCTATATTCCACAGGGTCGTATTGATAACAACCTTTACAGCCTAAATCTTCAGTATATTTTTCATTACCTTCATAATAAGAATAAGGATTTCCTTTTATATTTTTAGCATCCCAACGAATATTCGTTTTTTTACATTCTTTGCAAATTTGTCTTTTTACATCATTAGCTGCTTTACATAATGGTTGAAAATCTTCTATTTTTTGACTTTTCAAATTTGAAATTCTCTCATCATTTTTTCTGCCGTCTTTATGATCTATTTCTATTTTTGTGTTTTCGGAAAAGCCTTTGATTCCAAGCATAACACATTTTTTATCTTTATAAAAATTTTTAATATCTTGTCTTATAGCATCTATAGAATTACCAGAAGTAATACTTTTATTCGTTTCAACAATAAATTTTTTAACAAGAGAAGAACTTTCTCTAAACCAACTACCGCCGTTACCTAACTTTAATTTTTCATATTTTCCAGTAAATTCCTCAACTGAAACCCAACGACTTATACCATCTTTATTAGGTTTTGCTAATTCTAAGAAAAGTTCTTTTTTTGTCATTTTATTTTACCTTTTTGAATACAAATATATACTCGTGTTTAAATAAAAAATAATCACTTTTTAAAGCTCTATATTTCCATATTCCAGCTTGACCTAATTTGCCTCTATTGCCTTCAATATTTTTTACAATTATTCCTTTCAATTTCGCTTTAAAATTTTTCTTTATCATATCCATACAATAAAAAGACAAAGGAATAACTTCGCTATTTTTATAAACATCTCCTATTACTATAGCAAAATATTTGTTTATTTCTAAATACTTTAGAAAATTTTTACATATTGTTTTAAATTTATCCAAAAAATCTTCTAAATTTTTTATGTTAGATAAGTCATTTTTATCATCGGTAAATTTTACAATATCCATATAAGGTGGATGCATTAACACAAATTGAACTTGTTGACCATCAAGATTATTATAAGCAATTTTTATATTCTTATCTATTTCTTTTTCATCCAAAGAATTACAATTTTCTATGTAATATTTATCTTGATATAAAGTTTGTCCCATCGTATCTTTAATATAATCTATCATTTGTTGGTTTATATCAAAACCTATATATTTTCTGTTAAGATTTTCACATTCAAATAAAGTGGTTCCACTTCCTGCAAAAGGTTCTAATATGATATCTTGCTCTTTTGTATATCGTCTGATTAATTGATTTGGTATTTGTGGTATGAAATTTCCGTGATATATATTTTTATGTTTTCCTGTTTTATCTCTTTGTGGAATTAGCCACAAAGAATCAACATTTATTTCTGTTTCTATAGTATTATTTTTTATCAATTCATTCATTATTAATTTTTACAAATTTTTAGATTTTAAACAATTTATTATTGATTATATTTTCCATTATCTATTGTTGCAATATAGATATTAATATTTCATGATATAATGAAATAACTGGTAAATAAATTATATTTTAAGCATATTAAGCACTCAATTGAATTAGTTGTAATATTATAATCTAAATATTAATATCAATGTAAAATTTTAAAAATAAAACAAAGTAACTGTATACATAAATTTTAAAAATACAAAGTCGTAGTTAGAAATTGCAAATCGTTATATTATTATTTTATTCTTTTAAAAGGATGAAATGATAAATCTTATCAATCCACCAAATAATATAGCATAAGTTGTTATAGCAACAAAAACTATAGATGCAATTTTTATACCATGCTCTTTTATTACCATCAAACTTTGTGCAAGACACGGAACAAACAGTGTAATAACTACTGCACTTACTAAAATTTGGCTTGCATTTAAAAGTCCATCTTGTGCCAAATTATAAATTCCAGATGCTCCGTAATCTCTTCTTAAAAACCCCATAATAAATGTACTTGTAGTTTCTATAGGTAAGCCTAAAAATTTTACTACTATTGGTGAAAACCATTTTTCAAGTGTTGTAAGCAGATGAATTTTGTCCATAAAAAATAAACCGACAGTAGCTAAAATAAATAGAGGAACAACCTCTTTCATATACCAAACAAGCCGCATTTTAACTTTAGATAAAATATTTATTATTGATGGTATCCTCATTTTAGGAATTTCTATAATGAAGTTGGTAGATTCTCCTTTAACAAAACAATCTAAAATTTTTCCTATTAAAAAAAGTGAAAACAATATACACAATAGCCAAAACATCGTTGCTTTAAAAGATACTGATGATAACATTGCAAGAATTATTCCTAACTGTGCTGAACATGGTATTGCAAGAGATAGCAAAATTATAACTATTAATCTTTCTTTTTTGGTTTCAAGTATTCTTGAGCTTAATACTGCCATTGTTCCACAACCTAACCCTAACACCATAGGAAGAACAGCTTTCCCATTTAATCCTAAAAGAGCAAACAATCTGTTAAGTATTACAGACAGTCTCGGTAAATATCCGGAATCTTCAAGTATTCCAAAAAAAGAAAAGAAAGCAATAACTATAGGAAATATTATCGCAAAAGCATAAGGTATTGCCATTGTAAAAATACCGTATTGCCCTACAAACAAATCTTTTATGAAATTTACAAAAGGACTTGTTCCCAAATAATCAAAACAGTTTGCAATAAACGGATTTATTAGTTCTTCAAAAACTTTTGTCTGTATCCAATCTACAACAAAACCAGCAATAAACACTCCTATAAATTCATACATTATAAAAATTATGAACAACATTACTATTGCCCCCCAAAATGGATGCAAACAAATGTTGCCTAACTTTTCCATAAAACTTTTATGTATTCTGTGTTTTATTTTTTTTACTTTGGAAGCTATCTTCAATATTGTTTCATTGTTATCATGAAATATTTGTGCCGCAAACATTTTATATTCGTTCTTAACAGTATCTGCAACTAGCTTAAAAACTTTATCTTGTACCTTTTGTGGAACATACTGCTTTATATCTTTATCTCCAGACAGCAAATATACTGCCAATGCTTTAGATATTGAAGATTTATCTTTTAAGATATTTTCTATAACTTCAATATCTTTTTTGTTTTTATATTCAACAACTAAATTGCTTACAGTTGCTTGTGAAATAAATTTTAAAATATCACTTACACCGTCACCTGTTGTTGCAGTGCAACAAGTTACAGGAACACCCAAAATGTTTATTAAATTTTTTATGTTTATCCTTATTCCTGCCTGTAATGCTTCATCTCTCATATTTAAAACAAGAACCATAGGAATTTTAAATAGTGTAAGTTCACAAAACAAATGTAGAGACCTTTCAATATTTTTCATATCACAAACTTGAACTATTATATCTGGCTTTTCTTTTATAATAAGATCTCTTGTAACTTGTTCATCTTCGGATAACGGCATTAATGAATATGTACCTGGAGTATCTACAACTTGATATTGCTGCACACCAATTGTAATATTTCCTCTTGTTACATCAACGGTTGTTCCTGCATAGTTTGATACAACGGCATACTGTCCTGTAAGTTTATTAAATATTACTGACTTACCTACATTAGGATTACCCACAAATGCTATAAGTTTCGACATTTTACTTCTTATCTCCTTTTATATTACCTGCAGATACTGTCGTTGTAATTCCACCTCTAATTTTAAAAATCAACTCTACAAAAATTTGTTTTGTTTCTAATATATCTTTTAAATCTTTTATTATGCTGTTTACAACAGACTCATGTACCATACCAACCATTCTATAAGATTGTAAATACATTTTTAACGATTTTAATTCTACTACAACTTTGTTTGGAACATAACAAATTTTTAAGTGAGCAAAATCTGGAAGTCCAGTCCAAGGACAAAGGCATGTAAACTCATCTGTTTCTATACAAACATTTATATTTTTTCCTATATACTGGTAAGGCATAACTTGTAGTAATTCTTTTGATACTTTACTAAATTCTGGCATTGTTTTTTTCATATATTCCTCTTGTTTTTTGTTATTATTGAATATCTTCTTTTATATTCTATATATTATTTTCTTCTTTATTTTTTACTACTTCTGTTTCTTTTAATTTTGTTTGTTCGTCATTTTTATTATAATTACTATCTTGAGTTTTTAATATTATTATAGCAACTCTTCTGTTTTGTGCTCTACCTTTTTCTGTTTTATTTGTGGCTATAGGATTTTCATCTCCATAACCAACAACATTTAATCTTTCTGCTAAAATTCCTTTTTGTACAAAATAAGCATACACCGCTTGAGCTCTATCATAAGATAGCTGAAGATTGGTAGTTTTTTTACCTGTAGAATCGGTATAACCTTCTATTAAAACTTTATTTGCTGGATAAGCATTTAACAAACCAATAGTTTCATTTAGGGAATTTATAGCTTCGCTTTTTAATTCAGATTTTCCAGAAGCAAACAATATATTACTAGACAAATTAACAACTAATCCTCTAGGTTCTTCTTTTACAACTATTTCTGAAATATCTTTTCCTACTACTTGTTCAAAAACTGTAATATTTGTTGATAATGATGTTTTATTATGTACAATATCATACACTGTCAATATAATTTTATATTCACCAGCAGGAACGACTAAATCGTAATTATCATCTTTCCCATCCCAACTAATGCTTTGTGGAATTTCATTAAATCTATCAAAAATCCACTCTTTTATAATCTTATTTTTGAAACTAAATATTTGCAATGTAGTATTCGTTTTATCAATTTTATTTTCATCACCAATATTAAATGTAAACTTAACCTCGTTTACAAATTTATTTTTTTCTTTATCTGCCAAAGCTGTATCTATAGAAGAATTCAAAGATATAAAAGGTGTTGTAATATCTATAACAATTTCATCTTTTTGTTCTATTTTTATATTTTGTCCATTTATTGTAGCAGTAAATATATATTTATAGTTTCCGTCTAAAACATTACCTTTATTATCTTGTCCATTCCAAACTAATGTTTTTGGAATTTCTTTTTCGCCAAAAAAAGAATATATCACATTGTTTGTTTGTGCATTTAAAATATCTAATTTCCAATTTTTTATTCTAATTTTTTCTTGTAAAAGAGAAAAACTAAAGGTTAGTGTATCAAAAAAGTCATCGTTATTAGGTGCAAAGATTTTATTATCTATTGATATTGCAACAAAATCTTTTCCATCTAAAAAGTCTATATCTTCTTGTACATTTGCAAACAAAGAAACACTTATTACAAAAGAAACAAATAAACAAATAAATAATTTCAATATTTTGTTCATAACATAAAAATATAAAATCGGACTAGTCGTCTTTATGACCAGTCCGATTAATTACCATCTATACAAACTATTTCTTTCTTTTTAATATTTTTTCTTTTGCAACTGCTTGTGCTGCTGCAAGCCTTGCAATAGGAACTCTAAAAGGGGAACAAGAAACATAAGTCATACCTATAGAGTTACAAAATTCCACTGATTTTGGCTCTCCACCATGTTCTCCACAGATACCAATTTTCATATCTTTTCTTACCTTTCTTCCTTTTTCTAATGCCATCTTAATCAATTGACCAACTCCTTCTTGATCTATTGTTTGAAAAGGATCTGCTACTAAAACTTTCTTCTCTTGATAGTCCCCTAAGAAAGAACCAACATCATCCCTTGAAAAGCCAAAACTCATTTGTGTTAAATCATTTGTACCAAAAGAGAAAAATTCTGCTACATTAGCTAACTTATCTGCTGTCAGTGCTGCCCTTGGAATTTCTATCATTGTACCGAAAGAATAAGCTAATTTTTTAATTTTTGCTTTTTTCAAAACTTCCGCGTGAACTTTTTCAACTATAGCTTTTTGAAATTTTAATTCGTTTTCACTACACACAACTGGAACCATAATTTCTGGATGAACTTTTTTCCCTTTCTTTAAAAGTTCAACTGCAACTTCAAATACTGCCCTAACTTGATATTCTGTTATTTCTGGATATGTAATACCAAGCCTTACTCCTCTATGTCCCATCATTGGATTAGACTCTAAAAGAGCTTCTGCTCTTGTTTTAAACTCGTCTAAAGATATGTTCAAGCTATTAGCAATTACTTCCTGTTGAGAGCTTTCTCTTGGGATAAACTCATGTAATGGTGGATCCAACAATCTAATTGTTACCGCATATCCGTCCATAGCTTCCATTGTTTCCTTAATACTATCTTTCATAAAAGGGAACATCTCATCTAAAGCCTTCTTCCTTTCTTCTGTTGTTTTAGAAACAATCATTTTTCTTAATGCAAACAAAGGTTTTTCTGAATTTTCGCCATAGAACATATGTTCTGTTCTAAAAAGACCTATGCCTTCTGCACCAAACATTCTTGCTTTTTTTGCATCTTGTGGATTATCAGCATTTGTTCTAATTTTTAATCTCTTAATAGAATCGCAAATTTTTAAGAAATCAAATAAGATTTTGTTTTCTGTTGCATCAACCATTGATAAAGCTCCATCATACACAAAACCTTTTGTTCCATTTAATGTAATATAATCACCTTCTTTAAACTTCTTATCACCAATTGACATAGTTTTATTTGCTAAATCAACCGAAATATCTGTGCAACCTACTATGCAACATTTTCCCCATCCTCTTGCAACTAATGCCGCATGTGATGTCATACCTCCTCTTGCTGTAAGAACTGCTTGTGCTGCCCTCATACCTTCAACATCTTCCGGATTAGTTTCTTCTCTAACAAGAATAACTTTTTTACCTTTTTTATTTAAAGCAACAGCATCTTCAGCTGTAAATACTATTTGGCCATTTGCTCCACCTGGTCCTGCTGGAAGACCTTTAGCTATAACTGTTGCACTTTTTTCTGCTTTAGGATCTATAATAGGATGCAACAATTCATCTAGTTGTGCAGGAGAAACTCTAAGTACCGCTTCTTCTTTTGTAATGAGCTTTTCTTTTATCATATCCATAGCCATCTTAACAGCCGCAGGACCATTTCTTTTTCCAACTCTGCACTGCAACATCCACAATTTACCTTCTTGAATTGTGAATTCTATATCGAGCATATCTCTATAATGTTTTTCAAGCTTTTTCTGTATTGTATAAAGCTCTTTATAAACCTTAGGCATAAACTTTTCAAGAGAAACTTCTCCCTTATTCTGTTCTGTTTTTGTTGCTTCGTTAATTGAAGCTGGAGTTCTTATACCTGCAACAACATCTTCTCCCTGTGCATTTACAAGATATTCACCATAAAAATGGGCATCTCCATTTCCAGGATTTCTTGTAAAAGCAACACCTGTTGCCGAAGTTTCACCCATATTTCCAAAAACCATTGTTTGAACATTTACTGCTGTTCCCCAATCTTCTGGAATTTGTTCAATTTTTCTGTAGGCAATTGCTCTTTTCCCATTCCAAGATGCAAATACTGCTCCAATTGCACCCCAAAGTTGTTTCATTGGATCATCAGGAAATTCTTTGCCTAAAACTTTTTTAACTACAATTTTAAATTCTTCACAAAGTTTTTTCAAATCATTTACATCAAGTTCTGTATCTCTTGTTACTCCTTTAACTTCTTTAGCTTTATCCATGACTTTTTCTAGTTGTTTTCTAATGCCCATATCATCTGACGGTTCAATACCTGCAGCTTTTTCCATAACAACATCAGAATACATCATTATAAGTCTTCTATATGCATCATAAGCAAATCTTTCATTTTGTGTTTTTACAATTAATCCTGGTAAAGTCTTTGATGTTAAACCAACATTTAAAACTGTTTCCATCATACCAGGCATTGAAGATCTTGCCCCTGATCTAACTGATACTAAAAGAGGATCTTTTGTGTCACCAAATTTCTTGCCCATAATTTTTTCAACAGTTCTTAAAGCTGTTGAAACTTGTTTTTCAAGTTCTTTTGGATAATTTTTTTTGTTGGCATAGTAGTAAGTACAAACTTCAGTTGTAATTGTAAATCCAGGAGGAACAGGTAGTTTTACTTTTCCTGCCATTTCAGCAAGATTAGCACCTTTGCCACCGAGAAGATTTTTCATTTTTTCATTACCATCTGCTTTTCCGTTACCGAACGAATACACAAATTTTGCCATAATAAATCTCCTTTTTATTGGATATAAAAACATCACTAACAACTATTAAATTTTAACAATTACTAATAGGTGTGTCAACTCACAAAATCTTTTTTAATATTACTTTTATGATATAATAAAAGCACAGTTTATATTTAAAATTAAACGAAATAAAAAAATATGAAAAAATTATTAACTAAAAACTACTATATTGCTTATTTAGACTTTTTTATAAATGAAAAAACTTGTTGTCATTGATAAAAAGGACAAACGGACGAATGTTTAAATAATTAAAAGATATATATGATAATGCAATAGACGGATGTTTTAAAAAAGAATCAAAAAAAACAAAAGTTATGGCAACATGCATACACATTAAACTATTTACCTAAATTGTGTATAATGTAATGGTTATATTATGAAAAATAAAAAAATTAAAACCATATTTGTATGTCAAGAATGTGGATATGAATCTGCAAAATGGCTTGGAAAATGTCCTGGTTGTGGAAAATGGAATACTTTTGTTGAAGAAAAGCAAGAAGCAATTTTAACTTCTACACAATCTACAAGGCAACTTACAGGTTTTTCTTCTGGAACTTTTCCTTTGACAGATGTAGCTGTAAAAAGTTTTGAAAGAATTAAAACAGAAATAAAGGAATTTGACCACATGATAGGCGGTGGAATTGTTCCTGGTTCTTTAACTCTACTTGGAGGAGCTCCAGGTATAGGAAAATCCACTTTAATGTTGCAAATTTCTGGAGCATTGTCAAAGGTAGGAACAGTGTTATATATATCTGGGGAAGAATCTTTATCTCAAGTAAAATCTAGAGCAGAAAGATTAAGTATTTCTAAAGATAATATTTTTTTAGCTTCAGAAACAAACTTAGAAAATATAGTTTCAGCAATAAATAAAATTCAACCAAAATTTTTAGTTATAGATTCTATACAGACTACATACCATCCAGAATTTACTTCTGCACCTGGTTCTGTTGGGCAAGTAAGAGAATGTTCTGCTGAATTGTTAAGAATAGCAAAATCTCAACATATAACAGTTTTTATTTTAGGGCATGTTACAAAAGATGGAGATTTAGCCGGACCTAGAATTTTAGAACATATAGTTGATACAGTTTTATATTTTGAAAATGAAAAGCAACAAATATATAGAATTTTAAGAGCATATAAAAATAGGTTTGGACCTACAAGTGAAATTGGTATTTTTGAAATGAAATCAAGTGGACTTATTGAAGTAGCAAACCCTTCTTTAATTTTTCTTAGTGAAAACACAATTAATGTGGCAGGAAATATCGTAACTGCCTCTATTGAGGGAACAAGACCATTGCTTATAGAAATACAATCCCTTGTAGCAAGAACAAATTTTGGGTTGCCTAGGAGAATGGTTTCTGGATACGATTTAAATAGAGTTATAATTATTGTTGCTGTGCTTGAAAAAAGAATTGGTATTTCACTTGATAATCAAGATATCTTTATTAATATTGTTGGTGGAATAAAGATAAAAGAAACTGCAAGCGATTTAGCTATTGCCTGTGCAATAGCCTCTGCAAACAATGGTATAGCTTGCCCAGATAAAACTGTAATCTTTGGGGAAATTGGTCTTGCTGGAGAAGTAAGAGCCGTATCTCAAATAAGAGAAAGATTAGCTGAAACAGAAAAGTTGGGTTTTAAAAGAGCTATTATTCCAAAGAGTAACTTAAAAAGTTTAAATTTTAAAGGTAATATGGAAATTATTGGTGTTACAAATGTTTCTAATGCAATACAAGCAATAAGATGACTATTTAAACCAATTTTGTTAATTTTGATTTTTTTAGCTCATAAACTATATCACATTTTTCTATTGTAGTTAATCTATGTGCAATAATCAACATTGTAAGTTTTCCATATAAATATTCTATGGCTTGTATAACTGCTTTTTCTGTTTCATTATCTAATGCCGATGTAGCTTCATCTAAAACTAATATTTCTGGTCTTTTATATAAAGCTCTTGCAATACCAATTCTTTGCCTTTGCCCACCAGATAACTTTATTCCTCTTTCTCCAACTATTGTATCTAAACCGTTTGGTAAAGAATCTATAAATTCTTTTAACTGTGATTGGTCTATAACTATTTTAAGCCTTTCTTTATCAATGTTTTTATCATCATAAAATAATATATTATTTTTTATAGTATCATCTGTAAGATATATAAATTGAGGAACATAGCCTATTTTAGAAAACCAAGATTTTTTATTTTTATGAATATCAACTCCATCTACTGTTATATTTCCTTTAGTTGGATTTAATAAACCTAAAATTATATCTATAATTGTAGTTTTTCCTACACCAGTTGGACCAACAAAACCAATTGAAGAGCCTTTTTTTATCTCAAAAGATATATTTTCAAAAATATAATTTTTTGTATTTTGATATTTAAAAGAAATATTATTAATTTTTATATTTTTATCAAAATTAATATTCTTATTTTCTTCTATTTCACCATATTTTATTAACTTTGTATTTTGTAAATCTCTATAAACCACATTTATTGACGGAACATAATACATAAGTACATTTAATGCAACTTGTAATCTATTCATTGAAGGCATAAGTCTAAATACAGCCATAGCAAAAACTGCCATTTGAACTAATATTGTTGATGCATCTATACCTCTAAACAATAAAAATATTATAACTAACAATATTATAGACACAACTAAAGATTCTATTAATAATCTAGGAATTTGTTCAAAAAAATGAACATGTTTTTGTGCAGAAATAAACTTTACAGAACTATCATAGTACTTATTTATAAAAAACTGTTCTTTTTGAAGTACTTTTATATCTTTGATCGCTCCTAATGCCTGTTGAATCCATTTTATCATTCCACTATGATATTGCTGATTATATTTGCTAAAAATCTG
>CAMVLN010000037.1 GCA_947168325.1 uncultured Elusimicrobia bacterium
CTTTACTACATAAAAATAGGGACATCTAACAATATATCTTTATATAATTACAAAAATAAATTTATATTACAAATACAAAATAACTTATTTGTTTTTTATGTGCTTAGCTTTGTCGGCATCTCTTATAGCAACTTTTCTTATTTTTCCACTAATAGTTTTTGGCAACTCATCTACAAATTCAACTACTCTTGGATATTTGTAAGGAGCTGTTACATTTTTTACATGGTTTTGTAATTCAACTATTAGTGAATCACTTGCATGATAGCCCTTTGCCAAAACTATAGTTGCTTTAACAACTTGTCCTCTAACAGAGTCAGGAACAGCTGTAATTGCACATTCCAATACCGCCGGATGTTCCATCAAAGCACTTTCAACTTCAAAAGGTCCAATTCTATATCCAGAACTTTTTATGACATCATCTGCTCTACCAACAAACCAAAAATATCCATCTTCATCTTTATAAACAACATCCCCAGTAAAATACATATTATCATGCCAAACTTCTTTAGTTTTATCGGGACTCTTATAATATCCACAAAAAAGTCCTATAGGTTTTTTCCCACTTGGCATTCTAACTATAAGATTTCCTTCCTTACCGTCTTCGCAAGGGTTCCCGTCATCATCAACAATGTCTATGTTGAATGTAGGAGATGGTTTACCCATTGACCCCGGTTTAGGTTTTATCCAAATAAAGTTCCCCACCAATATAGGCCCTTCACTTTGTCCGAATCCTTCCATAATTTTATGACCCGTAAGTTTTTCCCATTGATTAAAAACTTCAGGGTTTAATGCTTCACCAGCTACACAGCAATATTTTAATTTTGAAAAATCATATTTTGATAAATCTTCTTTAATTAAAAACCTGTAAACTGTTGCTGGACCGCAAAAAGATGTAATATTATGTTTAGATATAATATCTAAAACATCCGTTGGATGAAACTTATCAAAATCATAAACAAATACTGCACATCCTGAAATCCATTGCCCATAAATTTTACCCCAAGCTGCTTTTGCCCAACCAGTATCTGCAAGTGTTAAATGGCAACCATTTTCTTCTACATTTTGCCAAAATTTTGCAGTTAAAATGTGTCCTAACGGATATGTAAAATCGTGCAATGCCATTTTAGGTAAACTTGTTGTACCTGATGTAAAATATATTAACATTTTATCATCGTTATGTGTCGCTTCAGCTCCTGTAGGTCTCTCAAAGATATCTGAGTGTTTTGCAACTTCATCTGTAAAGCTATACCAACCAATTCTTTTACCTGCAACCACTACTTTATGTTTTAGTGTAGGACAGTCTTTTTGGCAATTATCTATTCTTTGCAACAAGTCAGAAAAATCTACTGCAATTATCATTTTAACATCTGCAGCATTTACTCTGTAAGAAATATCTTTTTCTTTTAACAAATGTGTTGCAGGAATTGCTACCGCACCTAACTTATGTAAAGCAACTAAACTTATCCAATACTCAAATCTTCTTTTTAATATAAGCATAACAAAGTCGCCCTTTTTTATACCTAAAGATTTAAAAAAGTTTACTGCTTTGTTTGTTTGTTTCTTCATATCTAAAAAAGAAAATGTCCTACTTTCACCATGTTCATTGCACCAAACTAAACATTTTTTGTTTGGTTCTATATCTGCTGTAGCATCAACTACATCAAAACCAAAATTAAAATTTTCTGGTACATCTATTTTGAAGTTCTCAAAAAAATCTTCATAAGATTTAAAATCTCGTCTTGCATATTTATCTAATATCATTTCAGTTACCCCTTAATAAACACTTCATATTTTTTGATAAATGCACAGAAGTGTAGGTACAACTGCATAGAAACTACAAACGATAACAATTTTCTATATTTTCTTTATTTACCCTTCTATCTCTATCAAAAAATTGTTCCACAATTTTTAAAATACTACTGCTATAAATTTTGTCTGCTTTCCACCAACGGCTGTCATATAATGTTTACAATTTGAATCAAAATACAAGCTATCTCCTTCTTCCAAGACGACACTTTTCCCATCTAAATATACTTTCAATGTTCCCTCTAATACAAAATCAAATTCATGCCCATCATGCGAATAAGGAATAAGTTCTTTTTCGTTTGTTCTATCTTTTGCTGTAACTAAAAATATCTGTGCTTTTTTATTTGTAAAACCATAAGCTATATCTTGATAGTCATACTCTTTTCTTCTTTCTACAGCAACACCTTTACCCTTTCTTGCTACACTATACTTATTTAAATGAGGTTCTTGACCAGTGATTAGTGTTATAAACTCAACCTTAAATTTTTCTGCAATTTTCTTTATAATTCCTATAGGAATATCAACTTTTCCAGACTCATATTCTTCGTAAGTACCAACATCTATATTTAAATCCTTTGCTAAACTCTCAAGAGAAATGTTTGATATATCTCTTAAATCTCTAATCCTCATAGCAATATCTTTTATATCATCTTTCATATATTCTCCCCCATATATACACTATTTTAATAATATATAAAACATTAAAATATAAATCAATATTGATTAGTGTTGATATAAAATTTTAAAAATTATCAATATAAGCTGTAAAGAGTATACTTTTTAATCAATGATAATAATCAATACAAAATATTGAAAACATACAACTATAAATGTTATCATATTAGTATAATTTTAAACAAAATATAGGAAAGGAAATATCATGTCAAAATTGATTCCATCTTTTACTATTGACCACACAAAAATTGTTCCGGGTATATTTGTTTCTCGTAGAGATACTATTGGAAAAGAAAGTATTACCACTTTTGATATCAGAATGACCACTCCAAATATTGAACCTGCAATTCATCCAAATGCTATGCATACAATAGAACACATAATTGCAACTTATCTTAGAAATAGCCAAAAAAAAGATTTAATAATTTATTGGGGACCTATGGGTTGTTTAACAGGATGTTACCTTATAATGAAAGGATATTTGGTACCACAAGATATTACTAACTTAATTCGTAAATCTTTTGAATATTTAAGAGATTATAAAGGAAAAATACCCGGTGCTACACCTGTAAACTGTGGCAACTATCTACTTCACGATTTACCTATGGCAAAATATGAAGCAAATAGATTCTTACTTAGAACTTGGGAATATGAATATCCTAAAACAAATGCACTTACAGTTAAAGGAAAAACTTTCCACGATTCTTGATTTTATTTCAAATTTTTTATTCAACAAATTCATATAACAAAAATAAAGATATGCTAATAGGATTAATTCCAGATGTTCATCAAAGTACACATTTTATAAAAATGGTTGAAGAAAATATTGACCATCTAGATAAGCTTGTTTTTTTAGGAGACTATGTAGATAATTGGCAATCAACAATTCTCTGGCATATACCAGAAAATAACCCTATAAATATAATAAGCAAAATTGTATCTTATAAGAAAAAATATGGAAATAAAATTGATTTATTGTTAGGAAACCACTGTTTATCTTATATATCGCAGAATCCTATTTCTAAACTAGTTAGCGGGCATCAACAGCAACATGATAAAGAAATTGCACAAGCATATTTAGATAATTTAGAACATTTTAAAATTGCAGTTAAATACGATAAATGGATAATATCTCATGCAGGTTTTTCTAAAACTTGGGTAAAAAATCAAATATTAAATGGGTGGAATAAAAAACAATCTATTATAGATTGGTGTAATAAAATGATACAAGAAAAGTATTTTGATTATTTTAATTGGACAGGGAAAATAAGTCCCAGTGGAGATGAAGTTACACAAACTCCTACATGGATAAGACCTTTTTCGTTAGTAAGAGATTCTTACTTTAAAAATCAAATTGTAGGTCACAGTGAGGCATCCTTTGCACCACTATTTATAAAGAATAAAAATATAAATTTAATTTTAGTAGATTCTCCTAAACATAATTCATATTTTGAACTTGATACAAATAATTTACCAAAATTTGAAACAATAAAGAATGTCTTAACAAATATCAAAAAAAGAAAAAAATAACCCTATAAAAATAATAGATAAACATATCATTACAAATAATTTTAAAAATAATTATTATTTTTTTATAATTTTATTATAATAATAGAAAAAATTTAAAAGAGGTAATAAAAATGAAAGATGAATCAAAATGTTTACATTCTGGATATACACCTGTAAATGGTGGACCTAGAGTAATGCCTATTTATCAAAGTACAACTTTTCGTTATACATCTACAGAAGAAATAGCAGCAGTATTTGATGATCCTACAAAATCACATATATATTCAAGGTTTACAAATCCAACAGTAGATTGTGTTGAAAAAAAAATAGCTGACCTAGAACATGGTGTTGCTGCAATGTGTACATCTTCAGGGCAAATGGCTTCTTTAATGTCTATATTAAACATTTGTAACTGCGGAGATAGTTTTGTTAGCACATCTGCAATTTATGGTGGAACAATAAATTTATTTGCATTTACATTAAAAAAATTGGGGATAGAATGTATTTTTGTAAATGTAGATGCTAGTGAAGAAGAAATACAAAAAGCTATAAAACCTAACACAAAAGCAATTTTTGGTGAAACTTTAACAAACCCTTCTCTTCAGATTTTTGATATAGAAAAATTTGCAAAAATTGCACATGCAAACAAAATCCCTTTAATAATAGATAACACTTTTGCTACACCCATACTTTGTAAACCTATAGATTTTGGGGCAGATATTGTTATTCATTCAACTACAAAATATATGGATGGGCATGCTTTACAAGTTGGTGGAGTAATAGTTGATTCAGGTAAATTTGATTTTACAAGTGGAAAATTCCCAGAATTTACAACGCCGGACGAATCGTATCACGGAACAATTTACACAAAAGCATATCCTTTTGCACCATACATAATAAAAGCTAGAATGCAACTTATGAGAGATTTTGGAGCATATCCTGCAGGGCATTCAGGCTTTTTATTAAATATCGGTTTAGAAACACTTGCTGTAAGAATGGAAAGATATTGTAAAAATGCACTTACTGTAGCAAAATATTTAGCAAAACATCCTAAAATTGAAGCCGTAAATTACCCGGGACTTGAAAGTAATAAATATTACAATTTGGCACAAAAATATTTACCAAATGGCCAAAGTGGAGTTATGGCTATAACAATTAAAGGTGGCAAACAAGCAGCTATTAAATTTATGGATAGTCTTAAACTTGCTTCAAACGAAGTGCATGTTGCAGATATTAGAACTTGTGTATTGCACCCAGCATCAGCAACTCATAGACAACTTACAGATGAACAATTAGTTGCTTGTGGAATAAATCCAGGTTTGGTAAGACTTTCTGTTGGTCTTGAAAATGTTGATGATATTATTGAAGATTTAGAGAAAGGTTTAAATAGTATAAAATAACTTCACATAATGGAGATTTATTAATGAGTAAGGAAAAGGGATATGTATATATATTAACAAATCCAAGTTTTAAAGATAATTGGGTTAAAATAGGTAGAAGTTCTAAACCAGTGGATGTTCGTTCTAAAGAATTAGATAATACTGCAGTTCCTTTACCATTTGAAATATATGCCACTGTAAAAACATCAAAATATATTGAGTTGGAAACTCAATTTCATAAAATTTTAACTAACCTTGCTGATGCTAGAATTAGAAAAGGAAGAGAATTTTTCAATATAACTCCTCAAGAAGCATTTGAACATTTGGCAGGAATAGCTAATTTGTTGGATGATTCAGAAATAAATTCTCCGGAAAATATCACTAAAGAAGAAGACATAAATATTGATAACCAAACTAAAAGAAAAAGTTTTTATAAAGGAAAATATATAGTAAAAACAAATAAAATTTTTTATTTTTATAGAGAAACTACAGATGCTCAAATGAAAGTACTTAATGGTAACAGGTTTATAGTGCTAAAAGACTCTAAAATAGATAGTAATATATATAGTAATATGAAAGTTGTAAAAAGTTTAAGAGAAAAATATAAAAAGTATATTAAGAATAATATAACTTTAAAAGATTTAGAGTTTGACTCTCCTTCAACAGCAGGTTGTTTTGTTGGTGGAGGTGCTGTTAATGGGAAATATTATTGGAGAACAAAAGAAGATAAAAAGTTAGATGATTTCATAGAATATGTTAAATAGAAAAAATATAATTAGGATATGTTAATATAAATATATTTATTTTTTTATATTTAAAAAAAAATTTTTTAGTTTTATATTTGTTTTAAATGAATTTCCCATAAAGCCACCAATTGTTCCATTTGTTTTTATTACCCTATGACATGGAATAAATATAGGTATAGGGTTTTTACTACAAATCATTCCTATTGCTCTTGAATAAGTTGGTCTATTTATCATCATCGCAATATCTAAATAGCTTTTAGTTTTCCCATAAGGTATTTTAATTAATTGTTTTAAAACTAGTTTTGATATTTTACTTACTTGTGGATTTAATGGCAAATTAAAATTTTTTAACTCTTTATTAAAATATTTTATTAGTTGTAAGTTTGCTTGTTTTAAAATTGATGTTTCTTTAAAAATAAAATTGTTTAAATTGTGTGGTTTATAAAAAAATATATTTGTTATTTTATTTTCATCTTCTGCAATATAAATATTTTTTAAAAAATTGTTAAATTTATATAAATAAATGTTTTTCATATAACATAATTTTAGTGTAGAATAACAAATTTGTGGATAAATCAGTATAATGGCTATATCTAAAAAAAATTTTTTTATAAAATAAAATCTAGTGTTTTTTTGAACAAAATTCCCAAAGTTTAATATATTTTATAAATGTATAAAAAGCATATAATACTGCCCAAATAAAACCTCTAATTCCGTCTAGAAAACCGCACTTTAAAATATATCTTTTTATAAATTCAAATGGTGGTTTAAAAACAATATCTATAACTTTAGCTTTTTTATTTTTTTCTAGCAGTTTCTTTGCACCAAGTGTAGTATATTGTTCCAATTTGTTAAAATAACTACTTATTGTAGGATATGAATTATGTATCATTATATTTTTTAGTTTACCAACTTTACCATCAACAATTAATTCTTCATGAATAATTCCACCAACATATTTTGATACTGACTTTTTTGCAAGTCTTAATCTATATTCTTTATTTATGCCAGAATATTTCATTTGTTTACCAAGAAAAAAATTTGTTCTTATTAAATAAAATCCATCTAATCTTGTATTTATAATTACAAATTTGATTTCTTCAACTAATTCTTTTGATAAAACTTCATCTGCATCTAAATGTAGAACCCATTCATTTGTTGCAATAGACAAAGCATAATTTTTTTGGTTAGAAAAAGAATCAAATTCTCTTTTAAATATTTTTGCACCAAAAGTTTTAGCTATTTCTATTGTTTTATCGGTTGAACCACTATCAACAATAACTATTTCATCTACTAAATTTTCTACACTATTTAAGCATTTAGCTAAATTTGTTTCTTCATTTTTTACAATCATAACTAACGAAATATTCATTTTATATTTTTATAACCTTTGCTGTTTTTATTTGAGCAGTTGCATTTCTTGTATCAAAAACAAGTTTAGATTTTTTTACAACATTTTTATAATCAATATTTGAATGGTTTGTTAATATTATAACTGCATCATATTTTGAAATATTATTTAAGTTCTTTTGAGATTTAAATTCTTTTGAAGCAATTTTTACAGAACTTATATAAGGGTCATAATACGAAAGTTTTGCTTGTTTTTTTATAAGAAGTGTCATAACATCTAATGCAGGAGATTCTCGTAAATCTGCAACATCTTTTTTGTAAGTGATACCTAAAACTAATATTTTTGAATTCTTTATAGGTTTTGCTTTTTCATTTAATGCACCAGCTAATTTTTCAACTGTGTATTCTGGCATTTTTGAATTAATTTCACCTGCAAGTTCAATAAACTTTGAATAGAAATTTAGAGTTTTTAATTTCCATGAAAGATAATGTGGGTCTAAAGGTATACAATGACCTCCTATTCCTGGACCTGGAGTAAACTTCATAAAGCCAAAAGGTTTTGTTGCAGAAGCATTTATAACTTCCCACACATTTAATCCTAATCTATCACACATTAATGCAACTTCATTTACAAGCCCTATATTTACTGCCCTAAAAGTATTCTCCAATAATTTAGCCATTTCTGCTGCTTGTGTTGAAGAAACTTTATGAACGGTCGTAAAACTTTCATAAACTGCTACAGTCAACTCTGTAGATTTTTTACAAATTCCACCAACAACTTTCGTTGTATTTGAAATTGTCCATTTTTTGTTAGATGGATCTATTCTTTCAGGGCTAAAAGCCAAGAAAAAATCTTTCCCTGCTTTTAAACCAGTTTCTTCAAGCATAGGCAAAACTAACTCTGCTGTTGTTCCTGGATATGTAGTAGATTCAAGTATTATTAGTTGACCCTTTTGTAAATTTTCTTTTATTTCTTTTGTTGCTGAAACTATATATGAAACATCTGGATCTTTTGATTTTCTAAGAGGTGTAGGAACACAAATTATAATTACATCTAATTTTGATATTTCTTTAAAATTTGTAGTTGCTGATAATTTTTTTGCACTAACAAGTTCAGCAATATCTTCTGTTTTTATATCGCCAATATAAGATTTTTTATCATTAATATTTTTTACCTTTTTAAAATCTACTTCAAGGCCTAATACTGTAAAACTTTTTTTTGCTAGTTCTACCGCCAAAGGAAGACCAACATATCCTAAACCAATAACACCGATTTTTGCTTGCTTTGAATTTATTTTTTCTAAAAGTTTATTATACATATTTTCTCCCAAAAATAGGTTATATACAAAAATTTCTAAAACTAATGTTATTATATTATAATATTTTTTGATTTATTAAAATTCGCATACTAAAAAATTATCATAATTATCACAAAATTTTGCAATAGATGTCTTTATTTTATATAATTAGGTTGTTTTTAAAGCAACATGCTACCATCGTCTAGCGGTCTAGGACACCGCCCTCTCAAGGCGGAGATCACGAGTTCAAATCTCGTTGGTAGCGGTTTATTAAAGTTTATAAAAGAACTGTTTGTTCTTTTTACAAGATATGGGTTGACCGTTTGTATTTTGTATATAGAGTATGCTTTTCTTCTATTTTTATATATCTAAAGAACTTATTTATAACGACTATATATGTACTTTACCTTTTTTTCTGCCACTCATTTTACCTTATTATACACCTCTTTATATAAAGACAGATAACTATCTTTAAAAAGAATATTCTCGTCCAATATGCAATTTACATCATTTTATTTTTGTTTGTCATTACCAAAATTTTAATGATAATCCACATTTTTCTAACTAATTAAACGAAAAAACTCAAATAAAAACATTTTGGCATCATGGAAAGAATTTATCCATTGTTTAAAAAAATTCACTCATAAACAACACTAAAACATACTTATAAAAGAAAAAACATAGTACTAACTGCATAATCTCAAATTGGATTATCAAATGTTTAATAATGACAAACTATTATTATAAAACAAAATTCTCATCTAATAATATTTTAATACATATCTATCTTCTGCTTTATAAATCTCTAAATACAATTTATTTTTTATTTTTTATTAGTTCTACAATGTCGCTATTTTTAAAAACTTTAAATTTAAGTTCTTTTACAATTTCTTTACCAAAAGCTCTTATTTTAAATACTGCCACATATTTACCTTTTTTAAATTCTGTTTTAGAAAATAAAGTTTCAGTAAAATCTCTTCTTTCTCCACAATATATTGGAACAGTTTCTTGTATAGAAATAGTTTTTAATAATTTCTTTTTATTTTTCGAATATATTTCTATACTACCAGAATGCCTTATATGAACATTCCCTTTATTTTCTAAAATTAGTTTATAATATACATTATTTTCCCTGACATATAAATTTAAAGAATCAACACAATAATCAATGTTTTGTGTCCCCTCTACTGTTACATACATAGGAACAGATATCAATATTGTTATCATCTGCCCTTCTTCTTGAGCTATAACAAATGTTATCCTTGCAGATATAGAACCTTTAAATTTTTCACTTATAATAGCAGTGTAAGGTATTTCTACGGCATTACCTGCTTTAATAAAATATTTATACTGTTCAAATTCTAACCAGTTTTTTACATCTAAACAACCATTACCAGAAAAAGTTTTACCTTGTTTGGTTTCTATAATAATATTTATATCTCTATCATAAGTATTTCTTACTGAATATTTCCCTTTATATAATGAACCAGGAGAAGCTTTTATATCTGTTACATAAGGATCAACAGATAACCCTGCATAAGATATACTAAAAAAAAATAATAAACTAATAAAACATAAAATTTTTTTCATATAAAAAATCCTTTTAATATTTATTTGTAACTTGGGTCAAAACAACTGATAATAAATATTGATAAAAATTATATATAAAATATATGATGATTCTTTTTAATATTCTCCTTTCTTCAATAAAACTTTTATAAAACATATTAAACAAAATTTTATTATTTTTTAACTAAAATAAATTTTTTTGTATTAAATCTTTTATTTGCTGTGTAACATTTCTTTTTGGTAAAGAAAAAATAGTTTTAATTATTAAATCTTGAGTTAATTCTTTTGCTTTTAAAAATTTGGTATACCTATTTGTATTTTTTAAATCCAATTCACTAATATCTGTTGAATCTGTAAAAACTGCAAATGTTTGAATAAACGGTCTATAAAATTCATCTCTCTTATTAAAATTATTTTCTTTTAATATTTTTTCTATCTTTTTACTTACTTGCTTAAACTGATTGTCAATTTGTTCAAAAAGGTTTCTTCTTTTTTCAGATAATACTTCTTTACCATCAATAATTATTTTTGTATCTTCATTTGCACTACCAACTAATTTTGCATTTGGAAAATATTTTGTTTCAAATATTAAAACACTAAAAGGAAGAGGTGTTTTTGTAAAAGCTATAATATCTATTTCTTGTCCAAAAACTACAACATTTTTTTTATAAGATAAAATTGCCTTATCAAATTGTGAAATTTTATTAAATATTTCTTCCTCAAACATTCTCCCTGCACCATTTTTAGATTGTTGTTTATTATCTAATATTGAATTCAAAATATTATTTTGTAATTGTAAATCTTGAACAGTTTTATTTAATACACTTTCTTGACTATTTAGAGCTTTTCTTACTTTAAGAATAATTTCAGTTTCAGTGACCGGCTTTGACATGAAATCAAAAATCAAATCTCCAGCTATTTCTGTTACAGACTCCCCATAAGTTTTTTCCATTGCAGATAATAAAATAACTTGTAATGATGGTGATGTTTGTTTTATAAAAGGTAAAATATCTATACCTGTTTCGCCAACACCAAAATGAATATCTAATATTAATAAATTTAATATGTTTGGATTATTAAGTAAAAATTTTTTTAGTTCAAGTGTTGAAGAAAATTGTTTTATTTCTATATTATTAAAATGTTTAACAATAGTTCTTTCTAAAGAATTTCTTATACTTGAATCATCATCAGTTAAAGCTATAATTTTTTTGTCCATTTTTACTCCTTGCTAAATTTTGTGTATAGGAATTAAAATATTAGTTTGTAGTCCTTTAGTAGTTCTTGTTGTAATATTTGTGGCAGTTATTTTACCATTTAACATTGATACAAAATAAGCTGCATGAATAGTTCCTTCTCCCAATCTCTTTCCTTTAGAACTTTGAATTTGTTCTTTATAAATTCGTTCCAAATTTTCTTTGTTTAAACCACCTGCATTATCTTCAATTGATATAATTAATTTCTTTAAATCTAAAGATATTGTCAAGCTAACATTTAATTTTGCAACAAAATTATTGTCTAACAATAATTTTTGTAATGCAAATATTGAATTATCCAAAATATTGTTTATAGCAATAAAAATAAGTCTATTTGAATAACAAAAAAACTTATTGGAATTTTTATTAAATTCTTTAAATGAAATTCTTATATAAGGTGCCAATTTTGAGTTGTAAAATTCTAGTTGTTTTTTTATTTGAGTTTGAATATGTGTTATAGTATTTTTGGAAAGGTTGCCTGTACCTAATTCTTC
>CAMVLN010000038.1 GCA_947168325.1 uncultured Elusimicrobia bacterium
TTTACTTTGAACTTCTACTATTTTATTCACTGTTTTTCCTTCTTTGTAATGGGGATTTATACATAACTTTCTTCATTTTTCATTATTTATTATATATGTGATATAATCTTATGTTTATTTATTTTTTTATTTTCTTTCTCCGTTTTTTTATCTTATCAAATCAAAAACATATATAATACATGTCTATTCCGACTCTATTCCGACTTTAACAATGAACTTGTTTTAATGCCATATTTATTGTAAAATAAATTAATGTTTTTGTTGTGAAATAAGGAGATTTAAATGAATACTAAACAGCAAGAAAATAAATACCTTATGAAAACTTATAAAAGATATGAAATCTCTTTCAAAAAAGCTAAAGGGCAATTTGTTTGGGATGAAAATGGTAAAAAATATTTAGATTTTTTTTCAGGTATAAGTGTTTGCAGTTTAGGACATTGCAATTCTTTAGTAAATTTGGCAATAAAAAAACAAGTAGATAATTTTGTTCACTGTTCTAATGTATATTATTCAAAACCGCAAGTAGAAATTGCAAAAGCATTGTTAGAAAAATCGTTTAAAAATGGCAGAGTTTTTTTAGCAAATACTGGTGCAGAAGCAAACGAGTGTGCAATAAAAATTGCAAGAAAATGGGGCTTTGATAATCCATATAAAGATGGAACTAAAAGATATGAAATAATTTCGTTTGAAAATTCTTTTCATGGAAGAACACTTGCAACACTTGCTGCAACAGGGCAAGAAAGGTTTCATACTGCATTTAAACCATTACAAGAAAAATTTCTATTTGCCAAATTCAATAATATAGAATCGGTAAAACAACTTATATGTAAAAAAACAGTTGCTGTTATTATTGAATTGGTACAAGGAGAAGGTGGAATAAACATTGCTGATAAGAAATTTATTAAGGATTTAAGAAAATTGTGTGATGATAATAATCTTCTTTTAATATGTGATGAAATTCAGTGTGGTTTAGCAAGAACAGGTAAAATGTTTGCATGGCAGCATTATGGAATAAAACCAGATGTTTTTACATTGGCAAAAGCAATAGCAAATGGTCTTCCGTTAGGGGCTATTGTTGCAAACAAAAAAGTTGCAACAGTTTTTAATTATGGCGATCATGGCTCGACTTTTGGTGGTAATCCAGTATCTTGTGCTGCAGCAGTTGCAACAATAAAACAAATGACTCCAAAATTATTAAAAGATGTTTCTGAAAAAGCAAAATATTTTGTTAAAAATTTAAACGAATTAAAGAAAAAATATTCTTGTATTAAAGAAGTTAGAAATCTTGGATTGCTCGTTGGTGTAGAACTTTATTTTGCTGGTAAAGATATAGTAGATTTTTGCATTAATAGAGGACTTTTAATAAACTGTACTCAAGGCAATATTTTAAGATTTTTGCCACCTTTTGTAATAACTAAAAAGGATATAGATAAAGCAATTAAAATATTGGGGGATGCATTAAAATGGCAGACATTAAAAAAGTAGTTGTAGCTTATTCTGGTGGGCTTGATACATCAATTATTTTATCGTGGATAAAAGAAACTTACAATGCGGAAGTTATTGCATGTTGTGTAAATGTTGGTCAAGATAAGGAAGTTGTAGGTCTTAAAGAAAAAGCAAAAAGAACAGGTGCTTCAAAATGTTATGTTATAGATGCTAAAAAAGAATTTGTAACAGACTATATATTCCCGGCAATAAAAGCAAATGCTCTTTATGAAAACAGGTATTTGTTAGGAACTTCACTTGCTAGGCCCGTAATTGCTAAAAAAATTGCAGAAATTGTAAATAAAGAAAAAGCAGATGCAGTTTGTCATGGAGCGACAGGTAAAGGTAATGATCAGGTAAGATTTGAGCTTGGCTTTAAAGCATTAATTCCAGATGTAAAAATTATTGCTCCTTGGAGGATATGGAATATCAAATCAAGAAACGATGCAATAGATTATGCTAAAAAAAGAGGAATTCCTGTTCCTGTAACAAAAGCAAAACCTTATTCTTCAGATGCAAATTTGTGGCATATTTCTTATGAGGGTGGAGTATTGGAAAATACAGAAAACGAATGGGATGAGGATATGTTTCAGATGACAGTATCTGCAAAAGATGCTCCAAACAAAGCAACTTATGTAAAAATAGATTTTGTTAAAGGAATTCCTGTAGCAATTAATGGTAAAACTTTTGAACCTGTATCATTAGTTCAAAAACTTAATGAAGTTGCAGGAGCAAATGGTATTGGTAGAATAGATATTATTGAAAATAGACTTGTAGGAATGAAGTCTAGAGGGGTTTATGAAGCTCCTGCTGCAACACTTTTATATTTTGCACACAACGAACTTGAATCTATGACAATAGATAGAGATACTGCACATTATAAGGAACTAATAGCACATAAATATGCAGAGCTAGCATATAACGGGTTATGGTTTAATCCATTAAGAGAAGCTCTAAATGCTTTTATAGATGTAACTCAAAAATATGTTACAGGTTCTATAACAGTTAAACTTTATAAAGGAAATATGACAGTAGTTTCAAGAAAAGCAAAAAGCCCTTTATATTGGGAAGAACTTGCAACATTTGATAAAGACGAAATTTATAATCAAAAAGATGCCGAAGGTTTTATAAATTTGTTCGGTTTACCAACGAAAGTTCAGGCACTTATGAGAAATAGTAAATAAAAGTCAAAATTATTATTAAAAACTAATTTAGCTATATTTTTTTGAATTTAATTTTTATGTAAATACACACTATGATTTAGAATATATTTGAATTAATATCAAACGATAGTTTTGTTACTAGATAATTTTGTAGACTGTTTGTGTTTTGTAAATAAATTAGATTATGAAATTTTGTATTAGATGTTTGTTAGTGTATAATTATAAGCAATAATATAGTATTGTTTTATAGATGCTTGAGTATACAAATTCAAACAAGAGGTTTTATGATTAAAATTTTAATCTGTGATGATGAAGTTTTTGCTAGAGATGCAATGAAAACAATTGTTAGTAGAAAAGGTTTTGATGTTTTTACAGCAGCGACAGGTGAAGAGTGTATTAATATGGTGAAAAAAGAAAACCCAGAAGTGATTTTTTTAGATGTTATGTTGCCAGATTTAGATGGAGATCATTTGTTTAAATATTTAAAAGATATGAAAAAGGATATTGATATATATTTTATTACTGCTTCTGGAACTGTTTTTACGGAAGAAAATGCGAAAGAGTTGGGTGCAAAAGGGTATTTGTCTAAACCGGTAGATATGAAAGAATTGTTTAACATTTTAGATAAAATAAAAAAAGATTTTGGAGAGTAATTTTTGAACAAGATATTATCTGTATTATTGATGTTATGTTTTTTTATAAATATTTCTTTTGCTTTTGATTCTTATACTGATTATGAAGTAGAAAAAAAGTCATATAAAAAACTTTATTATGGTATTGCTCTTACATTGTTAGGTGGGTTTTTAGCTTATGATGGTTTTTCTACTGAAGAAATAGATGTTTCTAAACCAAGTGTAGATTATACAACTGTTTTACATTCTGAATGGATTCAAAAAGGAAGTGGGCAAAAATATATTTTAAGGTCTGGTTATACAGATAATATAACTGCTACTGGAACCGAGGATTATACAAAATATGAAATAGATGGAAAAGTATATACTGTTGAACAAAATGTTCTTTACAATAATGGAAATGTAGATTTAAAAGATATTACAATAGAGGTAAGATATAAATATGATAGTGGAACAATAATAGAAGATGAGAACCCAGGTGAGCATACTGATAATGGAGCCCCAACAAGTGATGGATATCATGTAGCTAAAAGAACAGAAGTTTATGAAAATTTAACATTAAAAAAAGGTGAAAGTTTAACTTGGCAAGATGTTTGGGAATATTCAACAGCAGAAACAAGTCCGCCGAATAGTAATGAAAGAGAACCTTATACTGAAAATGATGAAGGAGAAATAATTAATCCTGGTACAGCAGGTCTCAATTTAGGTAAAGATGGCTTATCTTTGATGAATATTAGGATAAAGTTAAATAAAAATCAACAATACAAGCCAATATATGAAAAAAGGCATAAAAGTGAAATTGAAGGTGTTGCAGGTATAATGGTTGGGCTTGCGGGAATATATTTTATTGTTGACCATTTTATAGATATGCATAAATTTAATAATTATGCTAAAAAACACGATTTAAATTTTAAAATTTTAACAGCTTCTAATGGATATAAACTGATGTTACAAAAGAGGATATAATAAATGAAAAAAGTTTTATGTTATTTTTTTTTAATTGTTGGTTTATTTCCAGCAGTTTGTTTAGCAGTTCCACAACAACCTACAGATAAATCTTCTTTTAGAACACAAGTACCACAAATACCGCCGATTCTTGATATGCCTTATGCAGTTGCAAGAACACAAGATTTATCAACCCCGTTGCCTACTAATAAATGGTTTAATTCAGTAATACTTCCGTATCATAAACAAGGGTTATATGCTTTAGAAGATTCTTTAAGGATGTATACATATCCACAAGTTTTTAAATGTGATTCTGGTTATAAACAATATAGTAGAGGATTAATAATTTCTTATCCTAAAGTTCAGTATAATAGTGATAGTGTTATTTATGGATATGATGAAACTGCCTATAAATTTTTTAATAATATAAAAGTTGTAGGGTATAATTCTATAAAGAGTAACGACTTTATACCATACACTGTAAAATTGAGTTCTTATTCAGATTTTTCAGCAGTAATAAAATGGGAATATAAAGACAAATGGATGAAAGCAACAATTGGGCAGGGTTTTGTTTTTTCTTATTTTGAATATGATGATACTACTTATCCTGTTTTAGAATACCCTTACAGTTGGAATTCTAGTTTTGGTAATGTTTGTTTATATAAACCAAATGGTACAAGAATATCAAATAAAGAAACTTTAAACACAGGTAATGCTGATAGAATTATTTATGAAACAAAATTTCCTGATGGCAGAAGTGTTTTTTATGGAATATTTGTTCCTCAAGATACTAAATTTAAACAAGTATCTGCATCTGATAATTTAAACAGGATATTTTTAGTTTTACCAGATGGCAAAAAATATTTTTCTATAGGTTTGTTGCCATCTAAAACAAAAGAAGAAGCAGTTAATGATTTAGATTTATATTATAAATATGCATACAATTTTATTACAGATACAAAAGTGAATTGGAAAGTTAACAGTGATTATTCTTCCCAAACAGATTTTTCTATAACAACAACTAAAAAAAGAACAGATATTGAAGACCAACAAGAAGGAACACTTTTTTGTTTATTCCCACATCAATATGATAATTTAATTTCACAAACTATTATTTTAAATGATAAAACTTTTGATACTTTAAGAGGAATTTTAAAATTGGCTAGTGGTAACAATTTTTCTACCAAAACAAAGTTTTATGGAATAGTTCCTTTTTTTCAATATGATACAGAAGAAATAAGAAATCAGCTGTTAGAATATTTGGATAATGATAAAAATATTGATTTAAGTCAAAACAATACACTGTTGAATAATCCATATAGAGCAGGAAAAGTTATAGCAAAACTTGCAAATATGTTGCCAGTAGCAGATAACATAAACGATTTTACAACAAAAAATGATTTAAAAACAAAAATAAATGTTTTACTTAAAGATTGGCTTACATACTCTGACGGAGAAAAAAATAGATATTTTGCTTATGATAGTACTTGGGGCGGTTTGATTGGTGTAAAAGATGATGAGTTTGGGTCTCATTTGTATAACGACCATCATTTTCATTTTGGATATTTTATTTATTCTGCAGCAATTCTTGCAATGTATGATGATAGTTTTATAAAAGATTATGGGCAAATGGTAAATCTTTTAATAAAAGATTTTGCAAATACAGATAGAACAGACAAAAATTTTCCTTATATGAGAAATTATGATTTTTATGAATCACATTCTTGGGCAAACGGTATGGGTGGGCAAGATGATAGAGGAATAGATCAGGAATCTTCATCAGAAGCGATGAACACTTGGTCTGCAGTATATTTGTGGGGGCTTATAACACAAAATAAAGAAATAGAAAATTTAGGTATATATTTGTATTCTAACGAATATCAAGCTATAAAATATTATTATTTTGATATAAATAAAAATATATTAAAAGAAGATTATAAACATAACTCTATAGGTAGATTGTTTGGCGGGAGGGTATCTTATGATTTATGGTTTGAACCACAAATTCCACAAACAATAAAAGGTATTCAAGTTTTACCTATGACACCTGCAATGACATATTTTGCTTACACTAAAGATTATATTCGTAAATTTTATAATGATAGTTTAGAAGAAAGTGGTTCAAGTCCTTCATTTTGGTATGATATTTGGGCAAGGCTAGTTGCACTATATGATCCATCTACAGCTTTATCACTTTTTAATAATTATAAGGAAGATGAACCTGATGAAGGAAGTACAAGAAGTTTTTCTTATCATTTCATAAATTTCTTTAATAAATATGGCACTCCAAACTTTACATATACAGCTGATACTTCAAGTTATATGGTGTTAGAAAAAGATAATATAACAACTTATTGTGCATACAATCCAGGAGATAATAATAAAAATATTCATTTCTATAATTCGTTAGGTAAAGATTTAGGCTATCTTAATGTTGAAGCAAAAACTTTTTCATTAAGTTCTAAATTAACAAAAGATGGAAAGATAGAGCAACTAAAGAAGTTATTTTATAAATATAAAAATATTTTATTAAAATGGCTTCAAAAATAAAAAGTAAAATATAAAACTGATTTAACTTAATAACCAATCAATGTGCCCTATATCTAAATTTCTAAAACCTAAAAGATAGTTCCTTATTCCCATATCAACAATATAATATTTGTTTTGTGTACTAATGTATTCTTTTCCTGTTATGTCATATTTGCATATTTTAAATCTTCAAAATTTAATTGTATTATATTGTTATTATTTATATTCAAAGATATTAAATATTTAGCAAACAATTCTAGTAAACTAGATTTTCCGTTTTTTATTATTTATAAGCAAAACGGCACTGGATTGCTTCGCTTTGCTCGCAATGACGACAATGATGACTATTATAAAAAAATTCTTTTGCAATAATACTTTTTGTCATTGCGAGGCAACTTGTTGCCGTGGCAATCCATAAATTATGTTATATCGTTATATAAATCTTTCCAATTAGAATTTTGTTTTTCTATTAATTCAATTTTCTTTTTTTGTGAACCTGCTTTTATTTGCTTTTCTCTTTCTATTGCCTGTTCTATACTTTCATATATTTCATAATATCCTAATTTGTCAACCGCATATTTTTTAGTAAAACCATCAACTAATTTATTTTTATGTTCATAAATTCTTTTTACTAGATTACTGGTTACTCCTGTGTATAATGTTCCGTTTTTTTTGTTAAATAATATATAAACATAACCTTTCTTTTCCATCTTATATTCCTCTTATAATGTTTTAACGACACTGGATTGCTTCGTTTCACTCGCAATGACGGCAATATTATAATAAAATCTTTGTTTCTATTTATAATGACGACAACTGCAACAAATTCCTTATTTCTGCTAGCAATGACAACTATATTTTATAGTTACACTTTTTCATTACTTTTTATTTAAAATTTTTTTGTAAAACTACATTTTTTATTCTTTAATTCGTTTTAATGTGATTTTGGCTTTTTTGTGGTTTGGTTTTAATCTTAATGTAAGTTCAAACATTTTTTCTGCTTCAAAATATTTTCCCTTTGCATATAAAATTAGCCCTTCGTTTAAAATAAGCATTTTTTAATCATATATAATATAAGTGAAATGACCTGTATTATACAAAAAAACAAATAAAAATAAGTAAAAACATAATATAAAAAGCTTAAGATTAGCAAAAATAGTTGAAAGTTTTGAAAAAATCAAATAGAACAAAATATTGCAAATTATATGTAATCAATACATCGCAATACAAAAATTTGTTTTTTCCATCATTTTTAAATACAATAACACTTATTATGTTATGTGGTAAATTAAAATTTAGCTTTGATATTTAGAATACTTGTTATTTTTTAATGTATCTTTTGTTTTTAGTTAGAAATTTTTAAAAACTGTAAATTAAAGTATTAAAAGAGTTGTATAGTTTCTAAAAAAATTGTGGTAGTAAAGGGAAAAATTAATGAGAAAAATTTTATGTTGTTTTTTTGTTGCTATATTTTGTTCAGCTGTTTGGTTGATAGCAGCTCCTACACCGGGCGGAAAAGCTTCAATAAAGTATGGTTTGCCGTCAGGTGTTAATTCTCCAACCATAGATAGAGTACCTAGCATATCAAAGCCATACCCTACAAATAAATGGTTCACTTCTTTAATACATGCTACCACAGTTCAAAATAGAAAAAGAGCATCTTTAGCGATGTATACATATCCATTGTTATATACAATTTCTGGTACAACGGGTGGGCTGATTATAGGTTGTCCGTATTTAAATGTTTGTAATAAATGTTTTACTTTTTCAAGTGATGTAAATGAAAACAATCATTTCAGAAATCAGCTCTCTGTTTTGCCGTATAAGAATTCTACAATTGAAAATGTTCAAATTGATAAAATTAAATTAGATTCTTTTTCTGATTGGTGTTGTAAAATAAATTTTGATGATTATTATACAGCAACTATAGGGCAAGGAATGCTTTTTTCATATTATGACTTTTCAAAACAATCTTATAATGCCACAATTAATTATGTAAACAGTTGTTCTACTTTTACGGTTTATAATTATGATGATTTAAATAATCCAATAGCTGATAATTCTTCTTTTACAGGAGATAGATTTGTTATAGAAGTAAGAACAAATTATCGTGAAGCATGGGATGGGTATCAAGTAAGAGTACCATCCTCAACCGTATATTATGGAGTTTTTCTTTCATCTTCACAAACAAGTATTGAAAAAACATCGTCCGGTGTTAAAATAAATTTTGTTGATGATGATAGTAGATATATGTCTATTGCTTTAATGAAATCAAAAGAAGATTTACAAAAGTTTTATCCCTATGCATATAATTTTGTTAAAAATACACAGGCAAACACTACTATAAAAAATAATGTTGTTGAAACAAAGTTTAATTTTTCGTTTGATACAAAAAGAACCACTAGTGAAACAATTTCAAATGAAACAATTTTTGCTGTAATGCCACATCATTACAAAAACAATAAAGGGGCAATAACATATTTTGATAATACAGAATTTCAAACATTGAGAGGAAAAATGAAACTTGCTAAAGGTGGTTCTTTTACAACTAGGTATAATACTTTAGGAATTGTTCCTTTCTTTCAATATGATACAAAAGAAATAAAAACAAATTTAGCAACTTACTTAACTGAAGATAATGGCGGTGTTAATGTGTCATCAGTTTCACAAAATCCTTACAGAGCAGGGAAAATTATAGCTAAACTTGCAAATATGTTGCCGGTAGCAGATAATATAAATAATTCTATATTAAAGGATAGTTTAAAAATAAAATTGAAAGCTTTGCTTGAAGATTGGTTTATATATCGTGATGGTGAACAAAGTAAATATTTTGCTTATGATACTACATGGGGTGGTTTATTTGGTGTAAAAGATGATGAGTTTGGGTCTCATTTGTATAACGACCATCACTTTCATTTTGGATATTTTATTTATTCTGCGGCAATTCTTGCAATGTATGATGATAGTTTTGCAAAAGATTATGGGCAAATGGTAGAACTCTTAATAAAAGATATTGCAAACACAGATAGAAGTGATACAAATTTTCCCTATATGAGGCATTTTGATATATATGAAGGTCATAGTTGGGCAAATGGTATGGGGGGAGAAGAAATTAAAGATCCAAAGAGTAATAGTATATATTCAGATTCAATAAACGAAGAGTCTTCATCAGAAGCAATGAATGCTTGGAGTGCAATATATTTGTGGGGGCTTGCAACACAGCAACAAAAGTATATAGATTTAGGATTGTCGCTATATACAATACACTATAACTCATTAAGAGATTATTATCTAGATATTGATGCAACAAAAATAGATGATTCTGAAAGAATATATCCTAAAGTAATGATGGAAGGGTATTATGGTAATCATGGTTCTATAGGTATATTATTTGGTGGTAGAGCAAGCTATAGTGTATGGTGGGAGAGTGACACGGACCCACAAACTAAAACTAGCAGAACAATAAAGGGTATTCAAGTTTTACCACTAACACCAGCAATGACATATCTTGCCTATGATAAAGAATATGCAAGAAAATTCTATTTGCAAATGGAAAGTGAAACTCCAAATGATTATTATTGGAACGATATTTGGACAAGATTTAGAGCTTTATTTGAACCTCAAAATGCATTAACAAGTTTTATTAATAATCCTGAAATTGATGAGGGTGGTTCCAAAAGTTTTACCTATCATTTCATAAATTTCTTCAATAAGTATGGTACACCAAACTTTACATACACTGCTGATGTGCCAAGCTATATGGTGTTAGAAAAAAATAATATAAAAACTTATTGTGCATACAACCCAGGAGATAGTAGTAAAAATATTCATTTTTATGACTCGTTAGGTGAAGATTTAGGGTATCTTGTTGTTGGTGCAAAATCTTTTTCATCAAGTTCTAATTTAATAAAGGGTGGGGAAAATAAAAAAATTTCCGTTTATCCAGTGCCATATAAGCCACAAAGTGGGGGTAAGTATGATGCTAATGGTATATCATTTTTAGGTGTAGCTAATGGCGATAATATAAAAATATTTAATGTTGCTGGTGAAAAAGTTTTTGAAGAAACTGTTTCTATAACAGATAACTTGTTTGTTTGGAATAGCAAAAATAATGCAGGAAAAGAAGTTGCCTCTGGTATATATTTTTACTATATAAAAACAACAGACGGTAAAAAAATTAAAGGAAAGCTTGCTATAGAAAGATAAATATTAGCTATAAAAAATCAAAATGAAAAATTTTTTTATAAGATGGTCAGTTTTTTTTGTTTGTTTATTTATAATTTATTTTGTTGTTAATGCAAAAGTTCATGCTATAGCTCAAGCAAATTTGCAATCGGCTATGGTTGTGAATTTGCCACAATATAGTAAACAAGAACTTATAGATGATGTTAAAGCAAGAATGAAATATATATTAACACGAACCAAAGGGGTAAAGTTTTTTATACATAAAGTAAAAAGAAAGGAAAACCTTTGGGAAATAGCAAAACAGCATGGATATTCAGTTCATACTGTTATTGGTTGTAATCCACAAATGAAAACATATAATGTAAGTATAAACCAAAATTTGTTAATGCCTTCTATTGGGGGAAATCTTCATCCGGTAAGCCCTACAGATACTTGGCAATCTATAGCAGAAAAATATGATGTAGAAGAAACTATTTTAAAGCAAACAAATTGTGGGGTAAAGGATTTATCTAAAGAGCATTATATTTTTATACCGGGCAAAAAACCAGCAGTAGATTTATTAAATGAATCTATGCAAGAAAAGTATGCTTTAAGAGATCTATTTAGATCCCCTCTTGCAGGGAGGCTTTCTAGCACTTTTGGAACAAGAAAGCACCCTATTACAGGTAAAATTAGTAAGCACGGTGGAATAGATATTGCAGTCAAAACAGGAACTTTAGTGGGTGCAGCAGCAGATGGAGTTGTAATATTAGCAAGTACAAATGTTGGACATTATGGAACAGCTGTTTTTATTGACCATCAAAATGGGTATATTACACATTATGGACACTTATCAAAAATTTTAACTAAAGTTGGAAGAAAAGTTAAAGCTGGCCAAATAATAGCAAAAAGTGGTTCTACAGGAAGATCTACAGGGCCACATTTACACTTTACAATAAAGAAAAAAGGTGTAAGTGTAGACCCTTTAAAATTTTTGTGGTAATAAAATCAATTAATTTTATAGTTGATAATAATGTT
>CAMVLN010000039.1 GCA_947168325.1 uncultured Elusimicrobia bacterium
TGGAATAAAATATTTATTACATAACGAAACAAAAATAAATAAATATTTTTTATTTTCATTATTAATTTTTTCTATACTGCTTATTTACTTTAAAAATAATATTATAAATATGTTAGTAAGTATTTCTCAATATAATACACTAAAAAATATAGCAGATTTAGATTATTATTTACTATTATCATCATTATTTATTTTATTTTTTTCTTTAATTATATTTTTAAAAAAATATTTATTTGTAAAAGTAATATTGTTTTTGTTATTAGTTATAGAACCAATATTTGTGGTAAGGCAATATTTTAAACTTTTTGTTTTTGATAATGATTATAGGTATGAATATAGCCAAACAGATGAGTTTAATAAACAAGCTAGATTTTTTTCAAATTCTTATTATAATTTAAAATACAATTGTGAAAATATTTCAGGTTCTTGCCCTGACTTATTATACAATTATTTTAAATTTACTAAATATCTAGAAAAAAGTTTTAATGAAGAAAATATCTTGGGTTTGTTAAGATGTAATTATATCGTTGATGACGAAACTAAAACTGTTAGAAAAACTAATATTAAAACTTTAAATAGATTGAATATTTTTTATGATTATAAAATAGAAACAAATAAAGAAAAAATATTTGAATTGTTATCAAGAAAAGATTTTAATATATTTAACACAGTAGTTTTGGAAAAACAACCACAATATGAGGTAAAAGATAAAGGAGACTATAAACTAAATATTTTATACTTTGATGAAAACTCTATAGAATTTGAATGCAAAACAAACAAACCAGCAATAATTGTATATACAGACAATTATTCAAGAGGATGGAGAGCTTATAATCTTGATAATTCAAAAGAAAAATATGAAATAATTTGTGCAGATTATATATATAAAGCAATATCTATAAATGAAGGCAACCATAAAATAAGAATAGAATATAAACCACTATCTTTTATTATCGGCATGTGGATATCCATAGTGTCATGGATAATATTTATTAGCTTTTTTATATTCTTTTACATAAAAATTTTTTATAAAAATAAAATAAAATTTTATATAATATCAACACTAGTATTATAAAGAAGTTAAAAAATGCAGATAACATTAAAACCGGTAAAATCTTCTATAAAAATTTTAAATTATTTAGAAAAAAAAAGGTTGATTACAAGATTAAAACCTACAAAAAAGGCTATTAATACAAGAACCAAAACAGGTACAGTCGATATACTATATACATCAAACAAAAAGTTTGGTTCTCATAGATTGATGTGTATAGGAAAAAGAAATACAAAAATTCAAATGACATATCATCTAGATAACGAGGATTTATTTTTTTTAAATCCATCTAATGTTGATTATAAAGAACTTTATATAGTTTTTGCTTTGGATAAAATAGATACATTCTGTAAAAAATTGTCTAAAAATAATTTGACGAATAAAGATTTTATAGCTATTGAAGTAGTTTATAACGAGCCAAATTTAAGTTTTTTTACTATATTTAAAAAAACAGTTCATTGTGAGGTTGTAAAAGATGAAAACAAGCAACATCCTATATTTTTTGTTGCAGAATCTTCAAATTTAAAAAATAACAAGATAGACCATAAAGACTTAAAAATAGTGGTAGGAGAAGAAATAAAATGCAGGAATTTTTGTTAAATTTATTTGTTCCTATAATAACAGGAATAGTATATATTATAATGGCTATTGAAGTAATAAGAGTTAGCAAAATAAGAAAAATTATGTTTGGCGAAATTGGTTATAAAAAATTATTTATAGCTTTTATAATGTTTGCAATATATTTTATTACTAGACCTCTACAAAACATTATAGGGCAATATCCTTGGCCAATGATTATAAATTCAGCAAGACAATTCTTTATTATGGGAATAATTGCTCCATCAATTTTTGTTGGGATATTACATTGGGTTCCTGGCGAAAGTGGAGCCCCAAAATCTTCTGTAGTTGCTTCTTATGCAATAGGAATTTTAATGGGAATAATATTTGCACTTACAAATTCTATGGCAATAGATGGTTCTAAAATTATTGCTACTATTGGAAGTTTAAATTTATATGATGCAATTTGGTTTTCTAGTAATTCTCAACTACAGGTGATTTTAATACATTTAATTTGCCAGTTAGTTTCCCCTTGTGGAATAATATTGCTTGCTGCAGCTTTTGTAAGACATAGAAGACATACTTATATGTTAGGGCATATTTATACAAAAATGAAAACAAAGTGGAGATATCTTGAAACAGGACTTATAATTTTACCTGGTTCGTTTATTTTATCAGGAGTGCTTGCAATGATTGGAAGATATTATACATACTTATGGGTTATATATTTTGTTGGGGCTATTATAGCGGGATTTTTTGTTTTATACAGTATAAAATTAGCTCCTAGAGAAAAACCGGCAGATATTAATTAATTTCCTTTTGTAATTTTAATGACTAGATATATAGAGCTATGTATATATAGAAGTTTAGAAAAGCTATAAGATTAAAATTATAAAAATATAAAATTTGCAAAGGTATTTGATAAGATAAATGTATGAAATATTATGTTGATAGAAACAGCAATAACAAAAAAATTTTTATTGATTTAGTTTTTGTATGTGCATACATTTGTATTTTCTATCGTTAAAAACACGAAATATTTTTTAGAGGTGTTTATGTCATATTTAGTTTTAGCTAGAAAATTTAGACCTACTACTTTTGATGAAGTTATAGGTCAAGAACATATATCTCAAACTTTAAAAAATGCAATAAGAGAAGACAAAGTTGCACATGCATATCTGTTTAGTGGTCCTAGAGGAACAGGAAAAACCACAATGGCAAGAATTTTTGCAAAAGCCTTAAATTGTAAAGAAGGTCCAACTACAGAACCTTGTGGAAAATGCCAAAACTGTATAGAAATTGCAAAAAATCAAAGTATTGATGTTATGGAAATAGATGCTGCATCTAATACAGGGGTAGATAATATTAGAGAAATTAGAGAAAATGTTAAGTTTGGAGCAACCTCTTCAAAATATAAAATTTATATTATAGACGAAGTTCATCAACTATCTCAAGGGGCATTTAATGCTTTACTTAAAACTTTAGAAGAGCCACCTGAACATGTAATTTTTATTTTAGCTACTACCGAACAACATAAAGTTCCTATAACTATTCTTTCAAGATGCCAAAAATATAGATTTAGACTTTTGTCAGCTAACGAAATTTCTACAGTAATAAAAAACATTGCAAAGAAAGATAATTTTGAGATAGATGATGAAGCATTAAAAATTATTATAAATGTTTCAGGTGGATCAATGAGAGATGCTTTGAGTTTATTAGATCAAGCAATTTCTGCAACTACAAGTAAGATTACTGCAGAATATATAAGAAAGCTTATAGGATTATTACCTAAAGAGATAATATCACAAACAATAAATTGCATTGCAAAAAATGATGTTGATTCAATTATAAAAATTTGTAAAAAAGTTTATGAAGATGGATATAATATTTTACAATTTGCTAGAGATTTAAGAGATTATATAAGGCAATTGATGATTTTTTCTATCAATCCAGAAGTAGCAGAAATTTCTAGTGAAGATACAAAATTGTATGATAGACAAAAAAATTTATTTTCTATATCGAGATACATAAGATTAGGAAATCTTATATCAAAAGCATTAGAAGAAATGAAATGGCATGATCAGCCTAGAATATTGTTGGAATTATATTTACTAAAAATGGCAGAACCTTATTGTAATGTTGCAGAATTAATTGCAAAGATAAATGAATTAGAAAAACAAAAATTTTTAAGTTCACAAATTGGTACAGATGAGTTGTTAAAAAATAGAATAGACCAAAATTCAAATATAATTGAAAATATGCAAGATTTAAATATAAAAAAAGATGAAATTGTAGAAGGAAATATAGTTACTACAATGGCAGATTCTTTTGATAACGATTTAATGGGGCTTTGGAAAGAGATAGTTATAGAATTTTCTAGAAAACATCCTATGTCGGCACAATCATTAAAAGATGCTATTGTTAAAGAATTAAATTCAAACTCTTTTCAAATATCAGTAAACACACAATTAGCCTTAAATATGATAAAAATACATTTAGAAACTATTCGGAAACTTATGAAAAGGAAAAGTGGTAGAGATATAAAAGTTTCTATGGTGTTAAACGATGTAGCACAAAATGGGGAAATAGTTAAAGAAGATATAACAATAGACAACAAACAAGATAATGTTTCAATAGAAAAGTTTGCTGTTGTTGAAGATTTTAGTAAAACAGCAAAGACAGCAATTCCTTCAAAAATTGAAAATCTTGCTAAAAAGTTTGGTGGTTCTGTTATAAAAAAAGGAAGAGACAGCAATGTAAATGAAAATATAGAAGAAAGTCAAGAAAGAGAAACGGAAGAATAGAAATGAATAGACCTCAAACAGTTGAAAGAATGATATCTGTAGTTAAAAAATTACCAGGTGTAGGTCCTAAAATGGCAGAAAGGTTGTGTTATCATATTTTAAAAATGTCAGATATTGAAGCAAAATCTTTTGTTGAAGCAATACAAATAGCAAGACAAAAGGTTAAAGTATGCTCTATTTGTTATAATTTAAGTGAATCAGATCCTTGTCCAATATGTGCAGACAATTCAAGAAATCTAGAGTTGTTATGTGTAGTAGAAACTCCTCAAGATTTAATAGCAGTAAGTAAAGTTAAAAATGAAGATTATAATGGATTATATTTTGTGTTGGGCGGTGCACTGTCGCCACTTGATGCTATAGGGCCAAAAGATATAAGAATTGATAAACTAATAACAAGATTAAAACAAGACAATATAAAAGAAGTTATACTTGCCACAGATATGGACTCAAAAGGTGAAACTACAGCAGTTTATCTTGCCCAACTAATAAAACCACTAGGAATTAAGGTTTCACGGCTTGGTTATGGTATACCAGTAGGTGGAGATATTGAATATGCAGATGAAGTTACAATATCAAGAGCTATTGCCGGTAGAAAAGAGATGTAAAAAGATATAGTCAGTTATAATTTTTATTGTAATATCTCTTATTAACAACATAAAGAATATTAATAATATTATAATTAAATAGACTTTCTTTTTTATAATTCTTGTATAAATGTTACAAATATATCACATCTAAATAATCACAATAACTTAACTCACCAGTATTTAAATTTTGTATAAAAAATTTTTATATACTAAATGATTTAAATTAATTATTTTACTTTAAAAGTAGCTGTTACTGTAACTGCTATTTCTTTTTCTTTAGAAGAAGTATTATATATTCCATAATCAGAAACATCTGTTGACAATGGTTTTCTTATCATAAATACTCCAGACTTTGCAGACAATAAACTACAAATTTTATTCCCTGAACTCTTTGCTATTTCTTGAGCTCTCGCTTTTGCATCAACTGTTGCAAGAGCCAACATTTCTGCTTTTAAATCTGCAAGGTTAGAAATATAATATTCTATATTGGAATTTTGCAAATATATCCCCTCTTTAGACATTGCATCTATATCAAGAGCAATTTTCTCAAGTTTTTCTACATCATTACATCTTGCTTCTATTCTTTGACTAAAAGAATATCCAGAAATTCCATTATTTCCATAATTTGCATAAGAATTTATTGGTTCAATTAGAATATCTTTATCTGTTATACCATTAGTATTTAAATATTTCTTCACTTTTAATAGATCTTTTTGAATTAATTTTGGCCCTTCATTTTGATTTATAACATTTGTGTTTTTGTTAATTGTAATATTCCATTTTGCTACATCAGATGTTACAGATTTTACACCTTGTCCTACAACTCTAATAGATTGCTCATTTCTTGTAGAAATAAAAAAAACACCCAAAACTACCGCTGAAATAATAAATCCTATTGATAAGATAAAAGATGATTGTTTTTCCATAATTAAATTTTATTCTCCTATATCAATATTTTAAATACCTATTTCTTTTAATAAATTTTTCAATATATTTGCAGAATTTATAAAAGCAGTTTTTTCTTTTTCGTTAAATTCTATCTGTTGAACTTGCCTTATACCACTTGAATTAACTACTGCAGGAAGACTTAAATAAACATCGTTTATTCCATAAAAATTTCTCATTAAAACTGATACAGGTAACACAGAATTCTCGTTTAACAAAATGGCTTCTGTAATTCTTGTAAGAGCAAGCCCTATGCCATAAGAAGTTTCTCCTTTTTTTTCTATTATTGTATATGCAGAATTCTTAACATTGTTATATATTTCGTCAAGTATAGCTTTGTGATTGCAATCTTTTTTATTATCACACAGCATGCAATGATTTTCAATATGCACTCCACCAACAGTTGCTTTGCTCCATACAGGAAGTTCAGAATCACCATGTTCTCCTAAAATATAGGCATGAACACTTCTAGCATCTACATTGCAATGTTTTGCTATTTCATATCTAAATCTTGCAGAATCTAACAATGTTCCTGAACCTATAATTTTTGAGAAATGTTTACCGGAAATTTTATAAGTTGCATAGGTTAATACATCTACAGGATTTGATGCAACTAACAAAATTGCATCCGGAGCATATTTCATAATTTCAGGAATAATAGTCTTTAATAAATTTATGTTATCTTTAAGTAAATCTATTCTTGTTTGTCCAGGTTTTTGTTTTTTACCTGCAGTTATTACAACTAAATCTGAACCAACAATATCTTTATAATCACCAGCATTTACATTTACTGACGGTGTAAAAGGTGCACCATGTGACAAATCTATAGCTTCTCCTTCAGCTTTATCTTTAAAATAATCTACCAATGTAATTTCTCTTGCACATCCATTAATCATTAAAGAATAAGCATACCTTATCCCAACATTTCCACATCCAATAACTGAAACTTTAGGTTTTAACATAATACTCCTTCCTATATGCTATTAAACTTTTAAATTCACCAAAATTTTGTAAGATTAAATTATTTTGTTACTTCTTCTTTTTTATCTTCAATTTTATCCTTTTTTTCTGTTTTAGAAGTATCAACTTTAGATACTTCATCTGCATAATTCATTTGCAAATTAGATATTGTATCTTCTAAAAGTTTTGCTTCTGTATCTGTAAGATTACCTTTTGTTTTTTCTTTTAACATCAAAAGCATATCTATTGTCATTTGTGCTGATTTTAAATCTTTTGTTATTTTTCCGTCAACTTGGTTTGGCATTTTGCCCATTTGTTGCCAACATGCAGAAGCAAACATTGAAACTAAACTAAACAAATGTTGATTCAAATCTTTCGTATCCATTTTATTCTCCTTAAAAAACTTTACAATTTTTGATTACTAGAATATTTAAATGATTGAAGTTCTTTAATCTAAATGTAAAATTTATAAACAAATTTTATTATTACTTCTTTTTCCGTTTTTTCCATTCTTTCTATTTACCTACAACTGTAATCTTTGAGTATTTGATATTTTAAAAATCTAGTTTTTAAAATATTTATCTACTGTTTGTTGTATTCTTCTTATTACTTCATCTTTACCCATAACTTCCATCATATGAAAAAGACTTGGACCTTGTGTTCTTCCAGAAATAGCTACCCTTATAGGATGAAATACTTTACTATTACTAAAATCTAACTCTTTTGCTAAATTCCTTGCAAACATTTCAAGAGCTTCAGGTGAACTAAAGTTTTGTTTTGGAAGTCTTATAATACATTCTTGCAAAACTTTTTTTGCACTATCTTTTTTTGTATCAGACAACAAGATTTTATCTACTGCAGTTTGATCAAAAGATAGCTCTTTAAAGAAAAAATCTACAAGACCAGGAATATCTTTTAATAATTTTATTTTCTCATGTTCAAGAGAAATTGCTTTTTTAAGTAAATCTCTATTCCATCCATCAATCAATTTATCTTGTTTTGTCCAATTAATCCAATCTAAAAAGAGCTCAAATATTTCTTGATCCGTTTTTTTTCTAATATATTCGCCATTCATCCACAACAATTTTGAAGGGTCAAATGTTGCAGGACTAGAATTACATCTATCCAATGAAAAATTTTCAACCAAACTATCTCCAAAGAATAATTGTTGGCTATCTTGAGTTGACCAACCAAGTAATGCAAGATAATTGATTAATGCATCCTGCAAATAACCCTCTTTTCTATATTCTAAAACGGAAGTATGTCCATGCCTTTTTGAAAGTCTTGCCCCATCAGAGCCCAAAATCATAGATAAATGTGCAAATATTGGTGGCTCCCAACCGAGAGCTTTGTATATATGAATTTGCCTTGGTGTATTTGAAATATGGTCATCTCCTCTAATTATATGAGACATTTCCATTAAGTAATCGTCTATTACACAAGCAAAGTTATATGTAGGAACACCATTTGCTTTCATTAAAACAAAATCATCAAGCAAAGCATTTTCAAAACTTACATGTCCTCTTACAATATCTTCAAATTCTATTTTACCTTCTTTTGGCATTTTAAATCTTATAACCGCAGTTCTCCCTTCTTTTTCGTATTGTTCTTGTTGCTCTTTTGTAAGATTTGCACAATGACCATTATACTTTGGCGGTTGTTTTGCAAGTCTTGCTTGTTCTCTCATTTTTTCTACTTCTTCTGGAGTGCAATAACATTTATATGCATATCCTTTTTTAAGCAATATATCTATATATTTTTGATATATACCTTGTTCTTTTCTTTTCATTTGATAATATGGTGCATATTTAAGCAATTCGTTTCCAGGACCTTCATCCCAACTAAGTTTTAACCATTTCATTGCATTTATAATAATTTGTGTTGAAGATTCTGTTGATCTCGCCTCATCAGTATCTTCTATTCTTAAAACAAATGTTCCCTTTTCTTTTTTAGCATAGAGATAATTAAAAAGTGCTGTTCGTACTCCACCAATATGTAAATCACCTGTTGGTGAAGGTGCAAATCTTACCCTAATTGACATTTGATTCTCCTTAACAAAGCTTTATCTTTTTTAATCTATAATAATAATTTATAACTTACAATAAGTATAAAGTATAGGTCAAAGTTTTTTAACAAACTATTCAAATCTATAAATATTCAACTTTCTAATCAATTATCTTGACTACAGTTGTTAATATTTCAAATTTATATCTCATAAAAAAGAAAAATTTTATTTCTTAAATGACAGTTTTTGTTAGTTATCTATGAGAAACATTTTAATGAAAAAAGAAGTTTTTTTCAAGAAATGTAGAAATGTAATAATTTATAATCATATATAACTTAAATTTAGTATAATACAAATATGGATTTAACTACAGATATAAAATATGTTAAAGGTATCGGTCCTAAGCGAGCTTTGGCTTTATCAAAACTTTCTATTAATACAGTTGAAGATTTAATAACTTTTTTTCCAAGAGCTTATCAAGATAGAACAATTAGAACCAAAATATCTAATATATTATTTAATCAACATTATTGTATTTTTGGAAAAATTACAGGCACTCATATAAAAAAACTTTCTACAAAGCTGTCTGTTTTTTCTGCCAATATAAATGATGGTTCAGGAATTATAATTGCAAACTTTTTTAGAAAAGTTAATCCTTATGCAAAGTTTGATATTTTTGCAACAATAAAAAAAGATTTTAAAATAAATTCTTTTGTGTATATTTATGGTATGTGCGAAATAAAGTTTTGGCAAAAGCAAGTGTCTGTTGACGATTATGAAATTGTTGAAAACGAAAATTCTTCTACTGAAAAATTTAATAAACTTGTTCCAGTTTACAATTTAACTACAGGAATAACACAAAAAAATATTTCTTCGGCTTTAAAACTAGTTTTAAATAATATGGCTAATATATATCCGGATATAATTTCAAACAATGTAAAATACAAAACAAATTTACCTTCCATATCTAGTGCTATTAAAACTATACATTTTCCAAATTCATTACAAGAAGCTGAACTTGCAAGACAATCTTTTGCATTACAAGAATTTTTGTTATTACAAATTATTCTTACAAAAGCTAAACAAAAAAATGTTATTAAACAAAAAGGTATCAGATATGAAATTAAAAGAAATTTATTAACACCATTTAAAAAAAAATTAAATTTTGAATTTACAAATGCACAGAAAAAAGCAATAAATGAAATTTTTAGTGATATGATGAGCACAAAAATAATGAACCGAATGCTTATGGGTGATGTAGGTTCTGGTAAAACAGTTGTTGCCTTAAGTGCTATTTTACTTGCTGTAGAAAATGGATATCAAACTGCAATTGTTGCCCCAACAGAATTACTTGCAGAACAACATTATCTCACTTTTAAAAATATGCTTAAGGGATTAAATGTAAATATAGAACTTGTCACATCTTCAACTTTAAAATCTAAAAAGAAACAAAAAGAAATTTTACCACAAATAGAAAATGGAACTACAAACATAATTGTGGGAACTCATTCTGTTATGCAAGATAGAATAAATTTTAAAAATTTAAGTTTAGTAATAATTGATGAACAACATAGGTTTGGAGTTTTACAAAAAGCTTCTGCGGTTGCAAAAGGTAATAACCCTGATGTTTTAATGATGACAGCCACTCCTATTCCAAGGGGTCTTGCTATGACAATTTATGGAGAAATGTCTGTAAGTGTAATAGATGAACTTCCGCCAAGCAGAACACCTATTGAAACTTATTGTTTATCTGAAAATATTGCTTATATGAATGCTAAAGAAGAAATAGAAAAAGGTAACCAAATATATATAGTTTATCCTCTTGTTGACGAATCAGATAAAATTGAACTTAAATCTGCTACACAAGAAGCCCAGAAGTTGTCTAACACTGTATTTAAAAATAATAAAGTTGCTCTTCTTCATGGAAAAATGAAACCTAAAGAAAAAAATGATGTAATGATAAAATTTAAAAATAAAGAGTACGATATTCTTATTGCAACAACTGTTATTGAAGTTGGAATAGATGTTCCAAATGCCACAATGATAATTATTCAACATGCCAACAGATATGGACTTGCAACTTTGCATCAGTTAAGAGGAAGAGTAGGTAGAGGACAAAAAAAATCTTTCTGTATTCTTGTATCAGATGCTAAAGGAAAAATTGCAAAACAAAGATTAAAAATAATGACTTCTACTTGTGACGGCTTTAAAATTGCTTCTGAAGATTTAAAAATGAGAGGACCTGGAGAATTTACTGGAACTATACAACATGGCTTTCCAGAATTTAAAGCTGGTGATATAATAAAAGATGTAAAACTTATAGAATATGCCAAACAAGTTGCCATTGATATTATATCTAAAGATCCAGAACTATTGTTACCAGAAAATGTAAATATAAATTTTCTAATCAATAATAAATATAGCAACTTATCTAAAATTATTAATGTAGGTTAAGTTTTTATAATTTAAAACAAAATAAATTTATAAAATTTGTTATATATCAACTATAATTTTATATTTATTGCTTTTAAATGTTGTTAATGTTTTGATTATCTCTTTTTTGTTTATAAAATTTTATCAGTGTAGTTTCAACTTCTTTTTTTAATTTTTTATCTTTTATTTGAAATATTTTATTCCATTTTTCTTTTTCTTTTATAGAAGGCCAAGCAATCCATAATCCATAGTCCCCTTTCATAATATTGCATTGTACTTCAATAGTGTCATTAAATATAACAGACATAAATGCAATCAATTTTTTAGGATTTTGAATAATATTACATTTGTTTATTTTATAATCTATATTTTCATTACTTTTTACAAATTGTTTTGTATTAGATTTTATTTTATCGATAATTTGATTTTTATAATTTCTACTTAAAAAATAAAAAAAATAATATTTTGTACCGTTATTTTCAT
>CAMVLN010000040.1 GCA_947168325.1 uncultured Elusimicrobia bacterium
ATAAAATTCTTGAAATAAATAGAAATAGTTCTTGCTATAATTGGACAAAACAAATGTTTATAGCAGAACTCAATAATAAAAATTCAAGTTTTAAAATATTAGCTCTTGAAGATAATATAATAGGATATATAATATACTCCACAGTACTTGATGAAGCAGAAATCATAAATATTGTTATTGATAGAAAATTTCAACAACAAAAATACGGGAAATATCTTTTTGAAAAAACAATAAACGAATGAATTAAGAAAGATATAAAAACAATTTATCTTGAAGTTGGGCAAAACAATAATTCTGCAATAAATTTATATTTAAAATATGGGTTTATAATTTACAATCAAAGAACAAATTATTATAAAAATAAAGAAACTGCCATTCTTATGAAAAAAATTGTAAAAAAATAAAAATATTAATATAATTTATGTCCTTTTAAAAAATTTTTCTAAATCTGCAAGTGTTAAAGTATAAACGGTAGGCCTTCCGTGTGGACATGTCCAAGGCATTTTACAAGCAAATAATTCGTTTAATAATGCTTTTGCTTGAATATCAAATATTTTATCTCCAGCTTTAATACTTGTTCTGCAAGAAGCTCTTATTATTTTTTCTTTTATTTGTTCTACATTTATATTTCTTTCATCTTCTAAAAAAGTAACCAATTTATCTATTATTTCAATAAAATCAAGATTGTTTCCTAAAAGTGCTGGATAAGAAGTTAATCTAAAACTATTTTGGCCAAATTCATTAATATCAAAGCCCAAATTTTTAAATATTTCTAAATAATTTTTTATTATCATTGTTTTTGATTTAGATAATTCAAAAACATCTGGAATTAAAAGTTGCTGAATTTTTAAAGAATGATTTTCTATTTGCATTAAAAACATTTCATATCTAACTCTTTCTTGTGCTGCATGCTGATCTATAATATAAAAAGTTTTATCTTTTTCAACTAATATATATGTTTCAAAAATCTGTCCAACAAATTTAAAACTATCTTCTTTTTGTAAAAAAAATTCTTGTTTAAATTCAATATTTTCTTTTTTATCTATATTTTTTTGTTCCTCATTATTTGTTATAGGTGTCGTTATACGGGTGGTTTGATATATGTTTTTATAATCCTCAACATCAAATTTCTTTGATGGATATTTTGTGTGGCAATAACTACCACTAAATTTATAATGTTGTGGATAAGAATAGGGAATTGCTGAACTTATTTCTTTTCTAAAATTATTTATTTTAAAATTGTTGCTATCATGTTGTATACTTATGATGTTACTAGGAGCATCAGACTCTAATGAAGTTTTTATAAATTTATAAAATAATTCATACATTTGATTTTCATTTACAAATTTTATTTCTCTTTTAGTAGGATGAACATTTATATCTATATCCGAAGGATTTGTTTTTAAAAACATTATTAAGCCAACATATTTCCCTATAGGAATTGTTTCTTTAGATGCTTGATTTATTGCATGAATTAACCATTTTGGATAATTAACACATCTGCCATTAACAAACAAATATTGAATATTTTTTTGTGATAAAGAATTTTCTCTAGTTGTAATATATCCTTCTACTTCTATTTTTGGATGACAAAAAGAAATTTTTTTCAATTTTTCAGATATATTTTTACCTAAAACATTTTCTATTCTTTTTAATTTTAAATCACTTTTATGATAATCAAATACAACTTTTCCATCAGAAACTAATTTGAAATTAATATCATTTCTTACAAGGGCTATTTCATCTAAACAACTAATAATTTTTGATTTTTCTGTAATATCACTCTTTAAAAATTTCTCTCTTGCCGGGGTGTTGAAAAATAAATTTTTAACTTCTACTATAGTTCCATAAGCTCCTGCCCAAGGTTCTACTTTAGGTCTGGCTTCCCCATCCATATATAAACACCATCCAGAATTTTCATTTTTCTGTTGAGTTTTTATTGCAAACATTGAAACAGAAGCAATTGAAGGTAAAGCTTCCCCTCTAAAACCTAACGAAATAATATTTGATAAATCGTCAAAACTTGTAATTTTGTTTGTAGCATGTCTGCAAATACACATTTGTAAATCTTCTTTGTTCATACCACAACCATTATCTGTTATTGATATTAATTTTTTACCTGCTTTTTCTATTTCTACAGATATTGCTGTAGCTTTTGCATCAAGAGAATTTTCTACTAACTCTTTTACAACATTTAATGGCCTTTCAACAACTTCTCCTGCTGAAATTTTATTGATAGTTTTTTCATCTAATATTTTTATTGACATTTTATTTTATCTTTAATTTTTTTTCACACAAATTATAAAAGCTACACTTTTTTATACATACATCTTTTGCACCCAATGCAATTTTATTTTCACAATCCGTGTAATCTATAGCTAACCTATTTATCTTTTTAGAATCTAATGTGTTTATTTTTATAAATTTTATAGCAACTTCTCTTAACATAGATTTAGTTTTTTCTGATCGGATAATTTCACCAAAAATAGAATCTGTTTCTAATGGTGGATAATCAAAAACAAAACAAACAGTTGTTCCTACTGGAATATTTTCATACATCAATAACAAAAGTCCATTTGCAGAAAAATTAACAATTAATCCCTGAAAAAAACCTTTATCAGTAGAAATAAAAATTTCTTTTGCAATATTTTTTATTACTGGTAATCTTGGATGATTTCTTCTATTTAACATAAGTTCCTCCAATTATGTAATAAATTTACTTTTTATATTTTTCTTTCCACTCTGACAATAATTTTAAAGCATCTACCGGTTTTAAAGTATCAATATCTATTTTGTCTAATTCTATCAAAATTTCAGGTTCAACTGAAGTAAATAAATTAGGTTGTTTTATGTCTTCTTCAATTTTTGGAAAATTTTTGCTTAAGTTTTTTTCTAATTTTCTTAATATTTCATAAGCTCTTTTTATTACAGTATATGGCAATCCTGCAATTTTTGCCACATGAATTCCATAAGATTTATCTGCTGCACCATCAACTATTTTATGTAAAAATATTACATTACCATTCCACTCTTTTACATCTACACTTTTATTTATTATTCCATTATTGTTTGCTAAAGATGTAAGTTCAAAATAATGTGTAGCAAATAAAATTTTTGCTCCATTATTTTTCTTAATATTTGAATCAGAAAAAAATTCTATTATTGCCCAAGCAATTGACATCCCATCATAAGTAGATGTTCCTCTACCAACTTCATCAAGAATAATCAAACTTCTATTTGTATATTGATTTAAAATGCTTGCCGTTTCCGACATTTCAACCATAAAAGTAGATTCCCCACCTGCTAAATTATCTCCCGCACCTATTCTTGTAAATATTCTATCAACAATTCCTATTTCTGCATAAGAACAAGGAACAAAAGAGCCTATTTGTGCCATTATCACTATTAGTGCTGTCTGCCTTAAATATGTAGATTTACCCGACATATTAGGCCCAGTTATAATTATTACTCTATTGGTAGTATCGTTTAATGTAATATCGTTTGCAACAAATGCCCCTGTTTTTAAAATCTTCTCTACTACCGGATGCCTAGCTTCTTTTAAAATCAAATTTTTACTGTTTGAAATTAAAGGACAACAATAGTTATCTTTTACAGCAGTATCTGCAAAAGATAAAAATATATCAAGCTCTGCAACTGTAGTTGCTAAATTTAATATATAGTTAGCATAAGTTGCTATCTCTTGCCTTAAAGATACATAGATTTCTTTTTCTAATTTAATTATCTTATCTTGTGCAGAAATTATTTTCTCTTCCAACATTTTTAATTCTTGTGTAATATATCTTTCTGAATTTGAAAGTGTTTGTTTTCTAATATAATTTTCAGGAACTAAATTGACATTTGATTTTGTTACATCTATATAATAGCCAAAAACTGATGTATAACCAATTTTCAATGTAGATATTCCTGTATTTTGTTTTTCTTTAATTTCTAAATCTGATATATATTTTTTTGCATTTTTACTTAACAATCTATATTCATCTAATTCTTGTGAAATTCCTGATTTGATAACAGATCCATCTTTTAACAGTACTGGTGCTTCAGGTTCAATGTACTTTTCTATTTTATTTATAATTTCTTTAGAAATATTTATATCTATTTTATTGTTGTCAAAATATTCAATGGCTTCTAATTTTTTAAATATAGTATTTATAATAATTAATGAATCTTTTAAAGCTAATATCTCTTTTGGATGGGCTCCACCACTAACAATTCTTGATACAATTCTATCTAGGTCATAAACAGATTTTAAAATATCTCTAATTTCGTCTTTTAAAGAAGAATTTTCTACAAATAACTTAACTTTATTTTGTCTATAAGTTATTTCTAAAATATTTAATAAAGGTTTTACTAACCAACTTTTTAATAACCTTGCACCCATTGGTGTAATAGTAGAATCTATTGCATTAAGCAATGAGCCTTCTTGCCTTAATGTTGATAAAGATTTCAATATTTCTAAATTTTTTATGGCAACATAATCTAAAACCATAAAATCATTGTTTTCTACAAATTTTATATTTTGTAATATAGATATTGTCTGTGGTTGATTTTCTTGAATATACACAAAAATAGCCCCAACTGCAGAAATTATATCTGGTTTATCTGATATATTAAAATGTGATAATGTTTGAATATTTAAAATCTTTTTTATAAAGCATTCACAATAAACACTATCAACATAAATATCTTTTATAGATGAAGATAATATTTCAAATTTCTGTAAAACATTTTGCAATTTTTCATTTGTAGAATCTTTTTGAGAAATTACTACTTCGTTAGGTTTATATTTTGTAATTTCATTTTCTAAATTTGATAATAGTGTTCTATATGTAAAAAAATCTCCAGTAGAAATATCACAAAGAGCTAATGCTATATTTTTTGATTTATCATCTAAAATTATAGACATTAAAAAATTATTTTGTTTAGAATCTAAAAGATTATCTTCCAAAATAGTTCCAGGAGTAATAACTTTAACTACACCTCTTTTAACTATACCTTTTACAGTTGCAGGATCTTCTAATTGTTCACAAATTGCAATTTTAAATCCAGCTTTTATAAGTTTTCTTATATAATTATTTACTGAATGATAAGGCACTCCACACATTGGAACATTTTGCCTTTTTGTAAGAATAACTTCCAATATTGAATGAACTTTTATAGCATCGTCTCCAAACATTTCATAAAAGTCACCTAATCTAAAAAATAATATTATATTCGGATACTGTGATTTAATATTTAAATATTGTTGCATTAATGGAGTAACTTGATTAACATCTTTTTTTGTTGTCATATAATTACTACCTATCTTTAAAGTATTTAAGTATTGTATATATTTTATTAATTCTTAAAACATAACTTTTAGTTTCTTTAAATGGCATTTCACAAGAATCATATTCTATAATAGGATTTTCTTGATGCCACTTTTGAACATTACCAAGCCCTGCATTATAAGATGCTAAAACTAAATTTACGTTATTATTAAACATATCAAACAATATTTTAACATAAAATATTCCTATCATTATGTTATATTTAGGATTATACAAATTTTTTTCATCAAAATCTTTTAAATTTAAATATTTTCCTGAAATTTCTTTTGCTGTTAATGGCATAAGTTGCATAAGGCCTATAGCACCTTTTTTAGATTTTGCTTTTGGATTAAAATTAGACTCCACTTTCATAATAGCAGTTATAAGTAAAGGATCAACTTTATATTTAACACTATACTGTTCAATTAATGGATAATATTTTAATGCTTTTTTTACATTAAAAAAAACATAACTAACCATTAAACATATACATATTGAACATAGTCCTAGTACTATTTTATAAATTTTCATTATTGTAAAATTCCCAACATACTATTTGGCAACACTTTTGTTATTTTAACATTAACTATTTGCCCAACTAAATTTTTATCTGTATCAAAAAATATTTTTATATTTTGGCTATTTCTTGCTTGAGCAATATTTTTTTTGAAATTTTCTACAAGAACTTCTACAACTTGGTTTATATATTTTTCATTTATTTTTTTTGAAATTATATTTGAATCTTCTAATAACAATGTATGCCTTTTTTTTATTACTTCTAATGGTACTATATTTTTTAATTTAGCTGAAACAGTTTTAGGTCTTGATGAATATTTAAAAATAAACAATCCCCCAAACTGCAACTTCCTAGAAGCATCAAATGTTGCTTTAAAATCTTTATCTGTTTCACCGGGAAACCCTATTATTATATCACTAGTTATACTTATATCTGGAATAGAATTTCTTATTTTATTAAATAAATTTTCATATTGTTCATAAGTATATTTCCTATTCATTGCTTTTAAAATAGCATTTGAACCGGATTGTAATGGCAAATGAATATGTCTACAAATTTTCTTGTTTGTAGCAATTTCTTCTATAAGTTCATTAGAAAAATCTTTTGGATGATTAGTCATAAATCTTATTCTTTTAACTTTATCTATTTGTGATACTTTTTGTAATAGATGTGTAAAATTTACACCATCATAGTTGTAAGAATTTACATTTTGACCTAACAAAATTATCTCTTTAGCCCCATCAGTTACTGCCTCATTAACTTCTTTTATTATCTCATTATAATTTATACTAATCTCTGGTCCTCTAACATATGGTACTATACAATAAGAACAGAAATTACTACATCCCCTCATAATTGTTATGTATTTAAAAACTTCTTTATTTTCTTGTTTATACTTTACATTTTCTTTGCTTTTAGGAAGATATTTAATAATAACTTTAGAAAACATATCTAAATCTCTTGCCCCTAAAACGAAATCTACATATTTACATCTTGATTTTATTTCTTTAGTTGCATATTGAGCCATACAACCTGTAACACCAATAATCAAATTAGGATTTATATCCTTTTGTTCTTTTAATCTTCCAAGCAATGAGTATGCCTTATGTTCTGCAGAAAAGCGCACAGAACAAGTGTTTATAATAACAATGTTTGCTTGCAACATATCATCTGTTTGCATACAACCATTTTCTAACAAAATTTCCGCCATTTTGTCGGAATCGTTAACATTCATCTGACAGCCAATAGTTTCAATATAAAATTTCATTTTATTCTTTTGCTATTTTTTCTAAATATTTTCCATAATTGGAATTAAAATTTTTTGATATTTTAATCAATTGTTCTTTTGTAATAAAACCTTTTCTATAGGCAATTTCTTCTAAACAACTAACCATTATACCTTGTCTTTCTTCTATTGTTCTTATAAACATTGAGGAATCTAGTAAAGAATTATATGTTCCTGCATCAAGCCAAGCAAAACCTCTTCCAAAAAATTCAACCGACAACAAATTTTGTTTTAAATATTCATTATTTACATCTGTTATTTCTAATTCTCCCCTTTTTGAAGGTTTTATATTTTTAGCAATTTCTATAACTGAATTATCGTAAAAATATAATCCTGTTATTGCCCAATTAGATTTTGGATTTTGCGGTTTTTCTACTATAGAAATTGGCTTTTTATTCTTATCAAAATCAACAATACCATATCTGTTAGGGTCTTCAACAAAATATGCAAATATTGTTGCACCTTGTTCTTGATAATAAACTTTCTGTAAAATATCAGATAGTCCATGTCCATAAAAAATATTATCGCCTAAAACTAATGAAACATTATCTTTACCTATAAAATCTTCTCCTATTATAAAAGCTTGTGCAAGACCTGCTGGTTTTTTTTGTTCTTTATATGTAATATTAATTCCTAACTTAGAACCATCTTCAAATAAATTTTTAAAAGATGGTAATGCTTCTGGTGTAGAGATTATTAATATATCTTTTATCCCAGCAAGCATAAGAACAGAAAGCGGATAATATATCATTGGTTTATTATAAACTGGTAATAATTGTTTAGATACAACTGTAGTCAACGGATAAAGTCTTGTAGCTTTTCCACCAGCAAGAACAATTCCTTTTCTGTTCATTTAGTTAACTCCTTAAAATATTCTATCGTTTTTAACAATCCTTCTTCTAAACTTATTTTTGGTTGCCATTTTAAAATTTGTTTTGCTTTTGTTATATCAGGTTTTCTTCTTTTAGGATCATCTTCAGGTAATGGTTTATATACAATTTTTGATTTACTATTCGTTAATTTTATAATAATTTTTGCTATTTTTTTTATTGTAAGTTCACAAGGACTACCAATATTTATAGGTAAATTTTCTTTTGACATCAACAATTTATATATTCCAGAAATTAAATCTGAAACAAAACATAAACTTCTTGTTTGTTTACCATCACCAAAAACAGTAATAGGTTTATTATGTAAAGCCTGATAAATAAATTGTGGTATAACTCTACCGTCATCAATATTCATTCTAGGACCATAAGTGTTAAATATTCTAACTATCTTTGTATCTATACCATAGACTTTATGATAATTCATAATTAAAGCTTCTGAAAATCTTTTAGATTCATCATACATACTTCTTGCACCAATGGGATTAACATTTCCCCAATAAGTTTCTTTTTGAGGAGAAATAACTGGATTTCCGTAAATTTCACTTGTTGAGGTAAACAAAAATTTTGCTTTATTTTTTCTTGCTAACTCCAACAAATTATATGTTCCATAAGAGCCAACAAGTAATGTTTCAATTTTGTATGTATTATAGTAAATAGGACTTGCAATTGAAGCAAAATTTATAACAGTATCAAACTTTTCTTTTATAGAAAAAATTTTTACTATATCTACTTTCTTAAATTTAAAATTTTTATTATTTAATAAATGTTGTATATTTCCTTTTTTGCCTGTAATTAAATTATCTACACAGCAAACTGTATGCCCTTTTTCTATTAATAAATCACAAAAATGTGAACCTAAAAACCCCGCCCCACCAGCTATTAAAATATTCACTTTCTAGCTCCCATAACTATTATCTTCTTATTATATAAATTTGTTATGTGTATTTACAATGAATAAATTCTTGATATGTAAAAATATTTTATTGTTTTAGGCAAGATGATAAATAATGTTCTTCTTTACAATATTTTGTTTAATACAAAGTAATAACTTGTTTGTCACTATTTTTTAAGATATAGCAAATATGAAAAATTTTGTTATATATTTTTTATAAAATAGTTTTTTTATTTTTGATAGATTTTCGCTCAACTGCTTTGCAGAAATGATGATGAAGAAAAAAGTTTTTTATTTTTTTATAGGTTCCCGATAGAGACATTCGGGGATGACGAAAGTTTTAATAATAAACGGCAATTTATATTTTATGTATTTTATAAATTGCCGTTTGTTCTTATTCTTGTTTCTTTTCTCTTTTCCTTCTTTTATTTATTTTTCTTTATTCCATTTTCTTTCTTTTTGTTTTTTTCATTGTTTTTGTTTTTCCTTTTCCTTTTTCCTTGCCTTTTTTCAACTATGCGGCACTTAATGTTGCTCTTACTCCTTTTAGTACATCTACTGTCATCTTTGCTATCTCGTTTACTGATTTTATGTTATCATCTAACAATATTCTTATATCTTCAAAATTACATACTCCTTCTATTACCATATCTGTCTTGTTCCATTGCTTATTTATCTTTTCTGATTCTTTGCTCCCTAAAACCCCTTTTACTAGCTCTGCCAGTGTCCCTTCTTTACCCTCTATTCTCTTTTGTGCTTCTTCTATCTCTTCCCTTATCTGTTCTATGCTTTTGCCTCTTACCAATTGCAATATCCTATAAACTATTTGTTTCTTTACTTCCATCTTCATTCTATTTATATCTATCTCTTTTTCATATATCTTACCCATATTATCTTCTATATATGATACTATACTCCCTATTATATACTGCCTTATCATTGCCATCTTCTCTTTCCCTTCTTTCCCTTTATCTTCTAATATATCCTTTATCTTTAACTCTAATATCTCTGTCATTATACCTTTTAGTTCTCCTCTTTTATACTCACCCTTAAAATCTTTATACCTCTTGTTCCCTGTTATTATCTCTCTCATTTCTCTTATTAATTCCTCCGGTGATACGTATCCTATCGGTCCATTCTTCTCCAAATATCCCTTCATACCCTATTTCATACCCTTCGCTAAAACTACTTGTCGCCTATTCTTTATTAAACTTTTTTCCAAAACTATTCCCTATATGTGCTACACCTACTGATATCATTGTCTTTGCTGCTCCTACTCCTTTCCCATATATCTCTTCTATTATCTCTTTTACTTTATTAATTTCTTCCCTATCTGTTTTAAAATATATACTAACTCTACCTTCTTCCTTCGCTATCCTCTGTATCTCTACTAGCTTGCCTTTTCCCTTTATTGCTTCTATGACTTCAGCTTCTATTACATATACCACTTTCCCCTTTAACTCTTTCTCTATATCTCCTATCTTTTCTATATTTTTCTTACCTACTTTATACGATATCTCTTTGCCTTGCTCTATTATCCCTTTGATATATTCATTCGTTATTTCCTTGTTCTCTTTTAATACCCTAAAACCGCTTACTCCCTTCATATCATTATATCTTTCTATCTCTTTTCTAGTCGTCCTATTATCTATCCCTATTACTACCTCTAACCCTGCCATCCTTATTTGCTCTATCTGACCTTCTGTAATCTCTTTTATTCCTTTACCTTTTACCAACACTACTTTCTCTTTTAATTCCTCCCTCACTTCAGCTATATCTTTCTTGCCTATTTCTATCCCCACTACTCCTTTATCTTTTGCTATAATCCTATCTAACTCTTCCCTTACTACACTGTCTATTGCCAATCTATCTATTAATAATCCCCTTAATACCTTGTTTATCTGTTCGTATACTTCTTCTCCCTGTTCTTTTATTAGCTTTTCTATTGCTTCTTTTGATGTCCCTATAAATCTAAATACTATCCTGTTTTTCTCACTATCGTAATAGGCACTCGCTTTAAATATATCTCTTCCTCCTTCTCCTCTTATTATACCATCTTTGCCTTTTACAAATTTTACCGGTATTGCACATAGCCTATTGTACTTTTTACTATCTATATCTGTCTCCGCCTCTGTTATGCCATATATGCTCGTCCCTATATTAAACTCTACTTTCTTCTTTGCTCCTGTTGTATCTGCTCCCACTATTTTCTTCAAGTTTTCTTCGATTAGTTCTTGTATGTCTTCTTGTTTTTCTTTTGCTTTTTTGCTCAATTTTTTGCTTGTGGTTAATATTTTTATCTTCAAAGTTTCGTCTTGTGCTTGATATCTTACTTTTTCTTCGTTATTGCCTATTGTTTTTTTTACTTTTTCCCCTTTTAATAATCCTTTTAATTCTTTTACACTATATTTTACAGATTTTCTATCGTTTATATTTGAATCTCTTATAACATACTTGTCTTTGGCTGTCTTTGTTACTACTATATAATGTTCCTTATTTACCCATACTATTGCACTCTCTCTTATTTTCATTGCTTTTATAAAAGTGTCTGTTGATACCAAATATCCTTGTGCTTCTAATCCTTTCCTTTTTATTTGCTCGTTCAGCACCTCTTGCAGTGCTAACATGCTCGTTTCTATCTGTGACCCTTTTATTCTTCCTCTCTTAAATAGCCATAAACTTATTTCTTTTAACAATAATTGTATTGCAACCTGCCCTACTGTTATTTGCTCTTTTAATACTTTTGCCAATGATTTCGCTGCACAGTTTACTATACTAATATTATCTTTACTTAATTGTTCAGCTACTCCTTGTATATATTCTTCTTTTTTTCCTATCATTGCTTCGTATAATAAATCTATTACTTTGTT
>CAMVLN010000041.1 GCA_947168325.1 uncultured Elusimicrobia bacterium
GTTTGATGGCATCAGTAGGATACTTGATGGCAGCAGATGTATATGAGATGGAGAGGGAGATAAGAGAATATGATAGAGAAGGAGTTAGAGTTGTCACAAAATTTTAGGGAGTTGGAGAAATTTTTAAATATATAGAGATAAGCCAAAAGATAAATCAGTTGTAGTTAATAAGAGAGGAACAGAGTTTAAAGATGAAATAAACTCTAAATTTTCAGTAAACAAATGGGAAGAAGGGATAGTTTTTTAAGTAATTTTTTAAAAATATTATGAAGAAGATTTAATAGTGAAGATAACGACAGACGATTGCAAATACTACAAGAAAAATAGTAGTATATAAAAGTGTTTGTACCGTTGTAGGTCATTTGTTATTGACAAAAGTTTTTGCTTTTCATCGTCATTTTAGCAAAGCAGTTAAGTGAAAATCTATAAAATATAAAGATATATTGTTCTTTTATTTTTTATCTTTGAAAAAGAATTTTTCAATAGATTCCAAATAAAAACCTTTTGGAATAACGAAAAAATTACTTTTTATGTTCCATACATAAAAACTCAATTACCTAGTTTTTTTGTTTTGCAGTTTTTATTATTAAATTTTTTATATAATTGATTTTCCAGCAAGATATCCTGTAGAAAAAGCAGCTTGTAAATTAAATCCACCTGTAGGACCATCTATATCTAATATTTCACCACAAAAATAAAGGTTATTTATCAATTTAGATTTCATAGTTTTTTGGTCTACTTCTTTTAAAGAAATGCCACCTTTAGTTATAATCGCTTCATCTATAGGTCTTGTGGATATAATTTTAAATTTCATTTTTCTAAAACTATCAAGCAATTTTTTTCTTTTTTCTTTGTTTATAATAGAAGAACACTTTTGTGTATATTTAATATTATTTTTTTTCATAAATGGTTCTATTAGCTGTAGTGGCAATAAAGTTTTTAACATATTTCTTATTGGCAAATTTCCAAAATTGTTTAGTTCTCTTATAAGTCTAGCATCTAGCTGTTTATCATCAAGTGCTGGTTTTAAATTTATAGAAATTTCTACAGATTTCTTTTCTTTTAATAAAGAATAAACTTTTGAACTAACCTTAAGAATTAGTGGACCAGTTAATCCAAAAATTGTAAACTCAATTTCACCAAACAATGTTGAAACAATATCGTTGTTTGCAATAACAGAAATCTCAATATTTTTTAATTTTAGTTTATTTAATTGTTTTAAATGCTGGTCGTTAGAAACTAAAGGAACAAGTGCAGGTTGAGGTGCTATTATTGTGTGCCCTAAAGCCTGTGCGATTTTATAACCGTCACCAGTTGAACCAGTAAGTGGATAAGATTTTCCACCTGTTGCTAAAACATAGTTTTTTGCAGTATATGTAGTTCCGTCTTTTAATATTATATTTTTTATTTGTTTATTTTCTAAAACGAATTTTTCTACTTGGCTATGTATAATTATTTTTACATTTTTTCTTTTAACAAATTTTATTAAAGCTTTTACTACAGCATAAGCATTGTTAGATTTTGGAAAATATCTGCCACCTCGTTCAAGACTACAGCTTACACCTAACTCTTCAAAAAAATTTATTGTATCAGTATTAAAAAATTTACTAAAGGCACTATACAAAAATTTTCCATTGTTGCCAAACTCGTTAATAAACTCTCTAATAGGTTTACTATTTGTAATATTGCATCTACCTTTTCCAGTAATAGAAAGTTTAATAGCCGGTCTAGATTTTTTTTCAAGTAAAAAAACAGTTTTACCTTGCTGTGCTGATATTCCTGCACACATAAGTCCTGAAGCTCCAGCACCTATTACTATAACATCTGCATTATTCATGATATTTTGATTTCAAATCTGAAATAAGACTATCTATTTTTTTGCAAAGTTCTTTTATATTGTTTGAGTTATTTACAAAAATAATATCTGCCATTTTGCAACATAATGACACTTGCTGACCTGAACCTAAAGATTGTGACTCTTTTTGTTCAAGTTCAATAAACTTTTCCAAAGTTTGCGGATCACCATGCCTTTTTCTATGCTGCATTCTATTGAATCTTATTTGTTGTGGAGCATCCACATTTATCAATACAAAATTTGGTATTGTTTTAAATAATTCTACTTCTTTGCTGTGTCTAATAGAAGTGATACAATAATTTTTATCTTGCTCAAACTTTTTAGATACAGACTGTGCAAGTACATCATTCCCATTTTTTTCCCTTAACTGTGTACCAAACTTTATAAGATTTTCTCTAGTAGCTTCTATATTTTGTTCTTTCATTAGAACTCTAATTTCGTCAGAGAGCGAAAAATGTATAAATCCATAATTTTGCACTATATAATTGGCAACTGTATCTTTGCCTGAACAATAAGAACCAGTTAATCCTATAATCATTATTTTTCTATTTGATTACCTAATTTTATACTTAAAGAAATTCTATGAGTCATTCCTATATCACCATAAGGAACAAAAGCATAATTAAGAGAATAATCTAAGTATTTTATACCAAAACCAAGATTTATCCAATTAAAACCTTCAATATCTTTGTTTCTTCCTTCATAACCTGCCATAAAAGTAAAGTCAATATCTTTTGCAACTTCAACACAATATTGTGTTCCAACATTTACATAAAATTCGTTATCATTTGGGAAATTTAAATCTAATGCAACTAACCATTGTTCCAAAATATAATGTGCAATACCTAATTTAAATAAAAGAGGAAGATTTTCTGTTTTATAATTAAACTTCATATCTTTGCCAAAGTTAGATATTGTGGCTCCAATGGAAGTTCTATCGTTATTTAAAGTATAAGTTGTACCCATATCTAAAGCAAAAGTAGAAGCAGATTCTTCAATTTTTGAGTAAATATATTTTATATTAAAACCAAAATTTAATCTTTCATAAAAATTTGCATAAGATAAGTATCCTGCCATATCTAATGGAGAAAAAGAACCATCAAAAGTATTAGTGTTATCAAATTTATCTAAACTTCCATAAGAGACATATTGTAATCCTAACCCAAAAGTTCCAGCTTTTTGAGTAGGAATTGCAATAGCAACCCATTCATAATTTACATCTTCAAACCACATTGTATGTGAAAAAGAAAGTTCTATCTTTTCAAGATAATTAAGATTTGCAGGATTTGAATAGATAGAATCTGTTCCATTTGCTACACAAGTAACAGCTTTTCCCATACCAGCACTCTGTGCACCAATACCTAACTTTAAAAATTGTGCTGTAGTAGTCCCTATATCATCTTTAGATAAAGCCATCACCGACTGTATATTTACACAAGAAAATAAAACAACTGAAAAAATAGCAAAAAACTTTTTCATAATCTTTACTTTTTCGCATTCTATCAAATTATTTTTTTTAAGTAAACTTTTTAAGAAAGGATAAAAAATAAATTTAAATAGAAATTTTTTGACAAATTTTAATAATTATTAATTATAGATAAAAATATTAAAGTAATAAAGATATTGATGAAATAGAATTATATATCAATATACTATAGGCTATATATTTTTTGTAATATAAATAATTTATAATAAATTTAATAAAATTATATAATACTTTTATATGATAAAAACGAATGCAATGAGAATATTAGATAAAAATAAAATAAATTATAAAATTTACTCATATGATAGTTCTAAAGCGATAAGTGGTATAGAAGTTGCACACTCATTAAAACAAAATCCAGATATGGTTTTTAAAACTTTAGTAACTACGGCAAGATCTAAAGTTCATTATGTTTTTTTAATTCCAGTAGCAAAAGAATTAGATTTAAAAAAAGCAGCTATTTCAGTAAATGAAAAATCTATAGAAATGTTAAAACAAAAAGATTTATTTAATTTAACAGGATATGTTCATGGCGGATGTTCACCAATAGGTATGAAAAAATATTTTGATACTGTTATAGATATATCTGCACAAAATAATCAAACGATAATTTTTAGTGCAGGTAAAATTGGATATCAAATAGAAACTACATTAAAAGAGCTATCAAAAGTAATTGTATATAAATTGGCACAATTAACACTATAAAAATTTTTAAAACTACCAAATATTTACAGCTATAACTAGAAAAGTTGCAATATTTTATTAAAAATAAGTTTTTTATAACTCCTGAAGCCAACCATTATATAAACCTACTTTATTGAAATCTTTAATAACCATGTCATATTCTTCTTGATTAATTTTTCTGTTTAATTGTTCTATTGTATGAGAAATATTTGCTGTATGATATTGTGCCATAACACTCATATAAGTATCAATAGAAATTTCTTTTGCTACAAATTCAAAAGTTTTTTTTGATCCTGCAATGTTGTTTGGTAAAACTAAATGTCTTATCAATATTCCTTTTTTTGCTATACCATTATTATCAAAGTTCAAAGTTCCCTTTTGTCGATACATTTCTTTTATTGCATTTCTATTATATTCTACATAATTATCAATTTTAGAATATTTTTTTGCCATTTCGTTAGACGAATATTTCATATCTGGCATATAAATGTCTATAAACGGTTCCATTAATTCTAACACTTCTTTTTGCTCATACCCACCACAATTTGACAATACTGGAATTTTTAAACCTTTTTGTCTTGCAATAAAAATTGTTTTGGCAACCATAGGATAAACATGTGTAGGTGTAACTAAATTTATATTATTTGCTCCTTTATTTTGTAAAATTATCATTTTGTTTGCAAGTTCTTCTGTTGTAATAAAATTTCCGTTACCTAGCTGACTGATTGGATAATTTTGACAAAAAACACAAGATAAATTGCAGTTAGTAAAAAAAATTGTTCCAGAACCAGTTTTACCAGAAATAGGTGGTTCTTCTCCATAATGTAAATTTATACTTGCAACTTTAAACTCTGTTGCAGTCTTACAAGCTCCAGTTTCACCTTTAAGCCTATTAATTTTACACTTCCTAGGGCATAAACTACACTTTTGCATTAAATTATAAAGTTTTTTAATATTTTTATACATTTAAAATATCTTTAAAGAGGTCAATAAATCTGTTAAGAAATAATCTGATATTAAAATTAAAATTATAGAAAACATAACTGAACTTGTAGTTGCTTTTCCTACTCCCTCTGCTCCACCATAACATTGAAACCCTTTATGACAAGCTACCGTAACAATTATTCCTGCAAAAAAAAACGATTTTATAAAACCATGAAAAAAAGTTTTAACTGTCATAACATCTAAAATATCGCCAATGTATTTTGTTGAGGAAATATCCCAAGTTAAAGAAGATACCAAAAGACCACCATAAATACCAATAATATTAGATATTGCTACAAGTAATGGAACCATAAATATACAAGCAATAAATCTAGGAACAGCTAAATATCTTATAGGATTTGTTCCTAAAGTATATAAAGCATCTATTTGCTCTGTAACTTTCATTGTTCCAATTTCTGCCGTTATTGCTGCACCTATTCTACCGGTAATAACTACAGATGTTAAAACTGGGCCTAATTCTTTTACCAACGAATATCCTGTTATCATACCAATATACACTGGTTCATTAAAAAGATTTGCAGTTGCAGAACCTACTTGTAAAGCCAAAACCATTCCTGTAAAAAAAGAAGTCAACACAACTATTGGAAAAGACATATAGCCAACTTCTACCATCTGAATTACTATATTTTTTAAATTTACTTGACATTTTATTATGCAAAGAAAAGTATCTATTACCAACTGGGAAGCTATTCCAAGACCTTTTACATTTTTTTTTACATTTTTAAAAAATGGTATTTTTGAAAAATTGTTTTTCATATTAAACTATTATTCTAGGAACCCTTGTAGATATAGAACATATAACTTCATAACTAATAGTATTTTCCAATTTTGCAAGTTCTTCTACCCTAATAGTTTCTTTTCCCTGTGTTCCTAATAAAACCACTTCATCACCAATACTGACACCTTTAACATCTGTAACATCAATCATCATCATATCCATAGTAATTCTACCTGCAACTGGACACCGTTTGCCTCTAACTAAAACATCTGCTTTATTTGATAAGATTCTGCTATAACCATCTGCATATCCTATAGGCAGTGTTGCTATAACAGAATTTTTATTTGTAACAAAAGTTCTCCCATAACTTACACAAAAACCAGAAGAGACTTTTTTTAGATAAATAATTTTTGTTTTCCAAGATAAGACTGGCTTTAATTTTAAATCTTGATGATTATGTTCAAATGGAGATATCCCATATAAGGCTATACCAGGTCTAACCATATCTAAATGAGTTTTTTTATTTAAAAAAATTGCTGCAGTATTTGCTGCATGAGCTATAAATTTTAACCCTAACTTTTTTGCTGATTTTATAACTTCATTGAATTTATGTAATTGACTTTCAGTATAATCAACATTTGTATCAGCAACTGCAAAATGAGTATATATCCCTGTCATCTTTATTTCAGGCATATTTACAATTTTTTTTAAAATAACATCTGTATTTTCTCCAGCTACAACACCAACTCTACCCATACCTGTATCTACTTTTAAATGAAATTCTAAATTTTTTTTAAATTTTTTTGCTATGTTTGACAATTCATGCAAACCTTGTAAACTTGATATTGTTGGAGTTAAGTCCCAAAATACTGCTGTTGTCAAATATTCTATCGGATAACCACTGCCAAAAACTAAAATTCTTGTTTTTATTCCAGCTTTTCTAAATAAAATTCCTTCTTCTATAGAAGAAACTCCTACTCCGTAAATTCCAGCTTTAATTGCTTCTTTTGCTAATTCTATTGCACCATGTCCATAAGCATTAGACTTAAGTACAGCTAAAATTTTTGTATCTGTTTTTAAATACTCTTTGATTTTTTTTAAATTAAACAAAAAATCACTTTTATCTATTTCTATCCATGTAGGGCGAAAAAAAGTATCTTTTATTTTTTTTAATTTTTTCTCACAAGACGGTGGTTGTTCCTTCATTGTTTTTCCTCCATTGATGTTGGTGCTTTATTATAAAATTTTGTATAATTCCCTTCAAATAATAAATGAACTGTATCTACTGGTCCGTTTCTCTGTTTGGCTATTATTATCTCTGCATCGTTTTTTATGGCAGGGTCTAAATCCTGTCCTTTATCTTTAACATAATATCCTTCTCTATGAACAAATGCTACAACATCAGCATCTTGTTCTATAGCTCCGGAATCTCTTAAATCTGATAACATTGGTCTGGTATCTTTCCCTCTTCTTTCTGTTTGTCTGGATAGTTGAGATAATGCAACGACTGGAACATTCAAATCTTTAGCTAGCGATTTTAGAGATCTTGAAATTTCTGCAGTTTCTATTTGTTTTGATTCATACTTCTTGCCATTACCTATACCTCTTATCAATTGTAAATAATCAATAATTATTAAAGATAATTGTTTTCCTTTTTTTTCAAGTTTAGTTGCTAACTTTTTTGCAGTAGCTCTTATTTCTATAGATGTCATATCTGCATCGCAAATATACATGTCAGATTTAGCAATTTTTTCCATGGCTAGAGTGAGCTTTTGCCAATCAGTATTTTTAAAATTTCCTTTCCTTAAGTCTTGCCCGTTGACCTGTGCTACAGATGCTAAAAATCTCATCATTAGAGCTTCTTTAGACATTTCCAATGAAAATATTGCCACTGATTTTGGTTCTTTTGACATTATAGAAACATATTCTGCGATATTTAAAGCAAAGGCAGTTTTACCCATAGAAGGTCTTCCTGCAATTATTATTAACTCTGATGGTTGAAGTCCTGCAGTAATTTTATCAAGTTCTGTAAAACCTGTTCTAAGACCTGGAACATTATTTCTATCTTTAAACAAATTTTCAAGTTTACTAACTACTGATGGGATTAGCTCTTGTGGAGTAGCAAAATCGTTTATAATATTTTGCTTTGATACATTAAATAATGCACTTTGTGCACTGTCTAATATGGTTTCAGAAGGCAAATCTTCTGAAAAAGCATCAGTAACCATACTAGAACCTACATTTATTATTTGCCTTAAGATAGATTTATCTTTTACAATATTTGCATAATATTCTACATTTGCTGCTGTTTGAGCTATATCCATTAAGCTAAATAAATATTTTGTTCCGCCAGCATCATTAAACAATTTATTGTTTTTTAATCTATTGGTTAATGTAATAGGTTCTGCAACTTCTTTTTCACTTAATTCTATTATTGTAGCAAAAATAAGTTTATGAACTTCTTTATAAAAATCTTCTTCTTTAACTAGTTCTTGTGCCTTTATTATAGCATCTTTTTCTATAAGCATTGCCCCTAATAAAGCCATTTCTGCATCTAATGCTTGAGGTGGAGCTTTTCTCTCTAAATCTTTAGGCATTCACTTCTCCTTATAACTGCTAATAATTGTGTAGGGAAAGATTATATTCAATAATCATTTAAAAATCAACAAATTGTAATTATTCATAACATAGTGAAATTTTTAATTAAAATTATTTTATCAAAAATTTATTAATAAAATTATATGGGTATTATATATTTTAACCATTTATAAATCATTATACATTTTATTAATAAATTATTTATTTGTATCTTCAACTTCTAGTTATATTTAAAACCATGTGATATATTTCAATTTGTGTTTTATTACCAAAAGGTAATTTTTGTGCATAACAATTGTTAAATTTTCTAATTCTTTTTCTTTCTTCCTTCGTTCTATTATTTTATAAAAAAAGTTGTATATATATTTTATCTTTAACAATGCAATTGCATAAAGTGCATAGATTTGATACCATTTATAAAGTATAAATAAAATTTGTCGTAGATTAGTTTTGGAGGATATTGATGCACATACTAGTTTGTATTAAACAAGTACCAGGAACAACTAATGTTCAAATTGATACTGAAAAAGGTACTCTAAAAAGAGAAGGTGTTGAAGCAATAATAAATCCTTTTGATGAATATGCTATAGAAGAAGCGGTTAGACTTAAAGAAAAAATTGGTGGAAAGGTTACAGTTGTTACAATGGGTCCACCACAAGCAGAATCTGCATTAAGACAAGCAATTTCAGTTGGTTGTGATGAAGCTATACTTATTGGAGATAGAGCTTTTGCAGGGGCAGACACATGGGCAACGGCTTATGCAATATCTACAGCAATAAAGACTATTAGTGATTTTGGTGTAATATTTTGTGGAAAGCAAGCAACAGATGGAGACACAGCACAAGTTGGTCCTTCAGTAGCAGAAATGTTGAATATTCCACATATTGCTTATGTTAAAAAAATAGAAGAGGTTGGAGAAAGTTCTATAAAAGTTCAAAGAATGATGGAAGATGGGTACGATTTAATTGAAACACAATTTCCTTGTTTGCTTACAGTAGTAAAAGAAATAAATACTCCAAGAATACCATCTCTTAGAGGTAAAATGTTGGCAAAAAAAGCAGTTATAAAACAATTAAATGCTCAAGCAATAAATGCAGATACTAAAAAAACTGGTCTTGCCGGATCGCCTACACAAGTTAAGAAAATTTTTACACCACCACAGAGAAAGGGTGGACAGGTATTTGATGGGGAAGCTAAAGACATAGCAATACAGTTAGTACAAAGGTTGAAAGATAATAGATTGATATAGGAGATATAAAAAATGGCAAATAAAATAGTTATATCTACAGATAAGTGTATAGGCTGTGGTGTATGTGAGAATACTTGTCCGTTTGGTGCAATATCTTTGAAAGATGGTAAAGCAGTTGTTGATATGGAACAATGTAGATTTTGTGGATCTTGTGTAGATGTTTGTGGGGTAAAAGCAATTACAATGCAAAAAGAAGAAGTTAAAGATGTAGTTGATAAATCTTTGTATAAAGGTGTATGGGTTTATGCAGAACAAAGACATGGTGAAATATCTTCAGTTGTATATGAACTATTAAATAAAGGTGCAGAACTTGCAAAAACATTAGAAGTTTCTTTAAGTGCAATACTTATTGGTTCAAACATATCTTCAAAAGCACAAGATTTAATAAATAGAGGAGCAAATAAAGTTTATGTTTATGATGATCCCATTTTAGCAGAGTTTCAGGACGACCCATATAGTTGCATATTAGCAGATTTAATAAAAGAAGAAAAGCCAGAAATTGTTCTTATGGGAGCAACAAATATTGGTAGATCTTTTGCATCAAGAGTTGCGGCAAAAATTTATACAGGTCTTACAGCAGATTGTACGGCTTTAGAAATAGATAGCAAAACTAGAAATCTTATGCAAACAAGGCCAGCATTTGGCGGAAATATTATGGCTACAATTCTTACTCCTAATCATAGACCGCAAATGGCAACTGTAAGGCATAAGGTGTTTAAGGAAGCACCTATTCAAGAAGGTAGAAAAGGTGAAATAATAAATAAAAATATAAACTCACAAACAATTCTTAACAGGACAAAATTTTTAGGTTTCTTTAAAGATAGTAGTGCAGAAGTAAATATTTCTGATGCAGATATTATAGTTTCAGGTGGGAGAGGATTAGGAAATTCTGAAGGATTCAAACTTCTAAAAGAGTTAGCAGATTTGTTAGGTGGAGCTGTTGGAGCTTCAAGGGCAGCAGTGGATTCAAATTGGATTTCCTATTCCCATCAAGTAGGACAAACAGGTAGAACTGTTGCTCCAAAAATTTATGTTGCTTGTGGAATTTCAGGGCAAATTCAACATATGGTTGGGATGAGTTCTGCAGATACAATTATTGCTATAAATAAAGATAAAGATTGCCCAATGATGAAAACAGCAACATATTCTTTAGTTGGTGATTTGTACGAAATAATTCCAGCTATAATAAATGAGATTAAAAAAACTAAGTAACAGCAGAGGTAGTAAAAATGAAAAAATTTTTAACATTATTGGTAGCTGTTTTGTTAAGTAGTTCAGTAGGTTTGTTGTTTGCAGTAGATACAGCAACATTTGTAGATTTATGTAAAACAGCAGGCATAAACACAATAAAGTCGGCTATATCTAATGGAGCAGATGTTAACTCCACATTGCAAGATGGTACAACTGCATTGATGTCAGCTTGCCAAAACAAAACAAGTTCAGCAGTTAATATAGTAACTACATTATTAAGTTCAGGAGCAAATATTAATGCAGTAAATTCTTTAGGAAAAACTGCTTTTGATTATGCTAAAACAAATACAAAGTATGGTAAACAGATTACAGCATTATTAGAAAAAGCCAAAACAACAATAAATTCAGCTAAAAATTCTACAGCTGCAACAGTAGCTTCAACATTAGTTTCGTCAACAACTGTTAAGAGTGGTTTGAAAAGTTTGTTCCGTTCTAAATAAAGAATATTTATAGGAGGGTTTTTAATGAAAAAATTATTGTTTATGTTAGCTGTGGTATGTCTTGTTTTTTTTGCATGTGGTACGAAAGATGGAGATTCTACGGCGAATGTTTCTAGCAGGGATGATAGTGCAGCTTTTACTAAAGCAAATGAACTTGCAGGAACCGCAAAGAAAGAATTAGAACTGGGAGGAAGCAAAGATAAAGCTCTTAAGCTATTTAATGAGGCTTTAGAAATAAAAGAAATACCGTGGGTACTTGGTGATAGAGGAAAATTAAAAATTGATATGAATGATATTGAAGGAGCAATAGTAGATTTGACAAAAGCAATAAATGCTGAAAAAAGAGGTATTTACTATATTTGGAG